>JAISOY010000171.1 GCA_031275285.1 Bacteroidales bacterium
TTTCATGAACGGATGCTCCGGTATGCTAAACATGAGCGCATTATTGAACATCATAGGTTTTTTGTGATATTCCCAATAGGAGGGTGGAACCATTGCAAAACAACAGGTTTTATTTCTTATCAATTCGTCCATCGGCTCTAAGGATTCATAGTCAAAATCAACATACATCCCTCCAATCCTGTCCAGAATCAGATACCGGATAGCGTCCCAACGCTGCACGTTGTAAGGGAATTGGTTATAAACATCCCCATATTGAGGATAATAATCCTGTATAAACCGGTTCATGCGCTCATTATCCCAATACTCGTACTGCCCATGCGGGGTAATGTTCTTTCCACGTGTGTCCAAGTATTTTAAAATGCTCCGGTAACGGTTCATCTACACCTGACCATATCTGGTGAATAATACGAGGAATCATTGTTTTCGCTGTTTTATTCATGTGCAAAATGATTATCTACCTCTCCTCTATTCTTATGCCAAAAATAAAGCAAATCCAGCATGGTAAAACCGGTTTTGTCATCTATATTCAGACTGAAACAAATGATGCCAACCATGTTAATGAAAGTCCGTTTTAAACCATGCCTACAATAAATAGCCTCTACTTCTTTCAACCAGAGATTGAAACAATGCTCCGTTTCTTTTTGGTCAGGCAGGTAGCTAAAATAACTGTCCATTATCACCCCATTCTCCGGCGTGTGGTTGCCGTTTAGTTCTTCCTTGCGGAATCCATCCAGGACATCTGTTTTCATTTGTTGGTTTAGCGACGAGGAACGGAGTAATCCCAGCATAAACAATGTGGCTAAACCTGTACATCCGTCCTTGTCGGATAACTCTTCGTCCATCAGGTCGATAACCAGCAATGAAAGAAGATGTGAAAAATTCAGATATTCGGAAGAGCGAAGAATAAGAATCGGCATATCAAAGTTATACCATTCGATATGATTGACCGGGTAGTTGATCCACAATTTCTCTCCATACGGAAAAGAATCTGTAAAAGATGACGGATTCTCTTTTAGGGCAGAGTAGAAAAAAAACTCAATGTATTCTCTAATATCCTCCTGAGGAGGTGAATGAAAGAGGAATGCGCAACGGATACTCTCGCCTCCCTCATCTGAAAAGGAGATGAAACACTGTTTGATTATCAATATGTTTTCTTCATAGAACTGCCGGATAAAGGGAAGAAGAATATGCCATTCTTTCCGTGAATAATATATGGAAAAATAGTACCACACAGTAGCATAATCAATTTGTAAAGGCATAGGGTTCGTCATATTCAGTCTAATATTATCTTGTCCTGATCATTAAAATTCTTATATACAACGCCTCGTCCGAATCCATCCGGATTAACCCCGGCGCCGGATTTTATACAGGCCATCGCCTGTTTATAGTTGGAGGCTTCGGTCAATGTCTTAACCAAAAGAGAGATCGATTCTTCTGTCGTCATCCTGTAAAAGACATTCCCATCATTTATTAGCTTTCCTCCTTCTTTTCGATAGATCCGGCGAATGTTTCCTGTTTCGGTTTCAATGGAGCCTTCCGACTTTGACCATCTTCCTTTGCCTATATCACCGGACAATACCTCCCGGCTCCTTTCATCCAGACTCCAGTCATTCGTTTCTTTTATTTTATGCGGCAAATTATAATGCCTCAATTTGTTGTTAATCAAAATACCTGTTTCACATACTAAATTGGAATGTAATAGTAAAAACATAGTTTTCCAAGGTGTTACATACGAAATATACGCTTCATCCAGTGTTTTTAATACCTGCTCTTCGGATACACGCAGCCTGTCAGAATGACGGATAGCATTATAATATCGGGAGTCTCTGAAATAATCCTGTTTTAATCCTTCTTTTTTCAATCGGTCAATCAATTCGACATCCTCGACCCCCCATCCGGAAAAAGATTCATTGTAACCGCCTACCTGTAAAAAATGTTTTTTCAGCACACAAAGCCGTCCGGTCACATCCGGTATATGATAGTCAGAGGTATAAAAAACATCCTCCCGTCCGTTAAAGCAGTTGATAATATCTGCCGCAAAACCTTTCCCCAAATAATTGTCCGCATCTAAGTTGCAGACAATATCGGCATCTGATAGACGGAAAATCATATTCCGGCTATGACTCCTGTGGTAACTTTCCGGTTCGTTCGTTTTATAATAGACCAACAGACCGGCATCTATATACTTTTTCAGGCTTTTGCACCATTCTTCCAAACCATCTGTGGAATGATAATCCAACAACGCAAACAGTACTTTATACGGCAGATAATTGTCTTCCATATTCTGCTCCAAGGTTTGTCTGAGATATACAAGCCTGTTCATGCAAGTAATGCAAAAAGCTATATTTTTATGATTGTCTTCCATCTTTTTATACATCTGTTTTATGTATTCGCTTATATCCGAGACGGCCTAAAAGCCTTCTTTCAACGCCCGTTTAATGGGCATGAAAAATCGTTCAATCAGGCGGAGGTCTTCCGTCACTATTTCGGCCGATGCCTTCATCTCGTGAGTCACCGGCAAGGTTTTTCTGTAATTGGTGGTCAGACCATCGGGGAGACCTATCTCTACCTGGTAGTTGTTATCCGACGGGACGAGCGAAATCCTGTTCACAACCCCATTCACGATCCCAAACTCCTGGTCGGGGAAATTGGCAAAACGTATCATCACGCGCTGGCCTATTCTTACCTTGCCGGAACGCGATACAGGTAGCAGGGCTTTGCCTATCAATACCGCGTTTTCGCCGGGGACTACCGTGAAGACACCCTCGCCCGCTGTCACATACTGGTTCTCATTCCAGTATTTGGTAAAAGTCACTTTACCCCGGATTGGAGAGACAAGACAATAAGTGAGTTCCCAACTATTGATGGCGTTTGACAGTTGTTCCGCGGCTGTACGGAGACCCTGTTCTACCTGTATTTCTTTTTCTGCCTGCTGCAACCCTATGTCCAATATGTTGGTTTCCATTTCAGCTATCTGTAGGCGGAAATTTTCCAAGGATGCTCGCCCGCTTTCTAACGTATACAGGCTTTGCAGCAGAACGTTCCGGGCCGTTTCATGTTCGGAGGGTGAGAGCACCTGCCGGGCAAACAGTGTCGAATCACGTTCATATTGCTGCCGGGCTATCCGGTATTGGTCTTCCACTACACCCTGCCGGCGTTCCATGTTTTGATAGTAAACACGGTACTGTTCTATCTGTCGCTGCATGGCGGCTATCCTTTTCGGATAGTAGTTCAAAGCGTAATAGTTTTCATACTCATGCAGGCTTTGTAAATAAGCAGCGTACGAAGGCTGAATATCTCCAAGGGATAATTCCTTATCTCCTCCTTTTCTCTCCTTCAGGCTAAACACATCTTCCGTCGAGGCCGGATTCTCAATGACGGCAAGCAAACCGCCCTCCACCACACTCTGGCCATCTGTCACATACAATTTACTAATCTTCCCCGAAGCCCTTGATACCACTTGTGCTACCGGAAACTGTCCCGTCAAGATCATCTCCGCCGCTATCACATCCGGATACTTGAAGAAACAACTGCCTGTTACCAAAGACAGTACGACGATAAACAAAACCGCAATTCCCCAACGCAGGATCCAGGGGGGGATCTTTCCCATCACCTCCTGTACTTCTTCACTGCGAA
>JAISOY010000172.1 GCA_031275285.1 Bacteroidales bacterium
CGGTAGCATCTTTCATGATAGAAAAACTGGCGATATCATCGGGTTGTAACCGGGCAAGATCAGTAGTGGATAGTTCAATTCCATCAATCAATATCAACGGCGACTTCTTATATCCAAATGTAGTAACTCCCCTTACAAAAAACTCCGCATCATCTCTTCCCGGCTCTCCGCTCCTCTGATAAGATATAATACCTGACATACGACCGGCTAATGCTGTAGTCAGGTTACTCGACGGTACTTTCAAATCACTCGGATTAATAGTTGTAATCGAGGCTATTACACTTTCTTTCTTTTGTTTACCAAATGCGACAACGGTTACCTCATCAAGTTCATTGGCTTTCGGGCTGAGTTGTACGTTGATATTCCGCTGATCTCCGACTGTCGTACTTTGAGTTTCATAACCAACAAAGGAAAATTCCAGCACATCTTCTGCTTTCAGATTACCCATCACAAAAGTACCGTCCAGATCAGTACTCACCCCTTTAGTACTTCCACGCACCTGAACATTTGCACCCGGTAAAGATTCGCCTGTCTCATCAATTACTTTCCCTGTAACAGTTATATTCTGCCCCCAGACAGGAACCATATAAATCAATAACAAACCAAACATCCAAATGGCTTTGGTTTTTGCGATCAGAGTCCATATTGTCGGCTTACATCGCAATGACATTAAATACATTCGTTTTTGCTTCATAATACTCCTACTTAAAGATTAATAATACACTACATAAAATATAATTCATCACTATTTGAATACATACTATCTGGAACTGACATAAGAATTGTTGCACATACAAAATCACTTCGTAAAAGGTTCAAAAATGCTTTAAAACAGGCAAGCATATGTTTTTTACTCAAGAATTTCATGATATTCAATTATATCATTAATAGTTAAATCCTCCCTATTTGCATGTTGGTATGTTTAAACATACCAACATGCAAATATATATATATTTCTTTTGTATCAACATTTTTTTGAAATTTTTTTTACAAATTTTGTTAAAATTTTTATACTAGTAATTTACTCAATATTATCAAATTATGAATTATAGTCTCCCAATGTCTTCAACACCCCAGTTTTTATTTGGCTCCGGCCCCATCCATAACTCAAGTAAACCGCCTTTTACAAAATCAGAATGATAAAACCAATATTTATTTAAAGGCTTTCCATTTAGACTAGCCCTTTGAATATAGCAATTCTCTGATGAATTATTGTATGTCTTAACTATGAATTTATCCCCTTTGTAGTATTCTTTATCAAGCTGTATGGTTATCTCATCAAATACAGGCGAGGTTATTTCATAAACCGGATTGATACTTACTGTTCCTCTCAGACTGAATATTCCGATAGACATCAAAGCACTGACACCCCCCATTTGTCCCTGATCTTCATCATGTCCGCCATAACCTTTATCCGGGGTTATACCACCGTAAGTCTGCTCATTAACTCGCCGCACCCAGTATTGTGTCAACCAGGGTTTCCCGGCCCAATTAAACACATGCGCATTGGAACAACCCGGCTGATTAGCGTAACTAACATAACCTTTACTGTAGCCATACACAAAATCCTGCGGAGCTGCTTTTTCAAAAGCAAAATTCAGCTTGGCGCACAATGTGTCATTTCCTCCCATCATTTCCGCCAATTCATTAATTGCATGTGAAACAGACCATGTAGCCTGCCATGCATTGGCTTCTACCCATCCATATCCTTCCAGAGGATCTTCGTGCAACCATTTTCCGTCCTTCCCTTTCGGAAACAATAATTTCTGTTTTTCGTGATACAATTTTTTCCAACCTTCCGATCTTTTGAGATAGTATTGGGTATCTCTTTTCTTCTTCAGTCCTATAGCCATCTGTGCCAATGCCCAATCCTGGAAGTTTGCTTCCAAAGTCAGACCGGCATTAGGTTGATAACCTTCATTGATATAAAATTCGTCGATCCCCATCATACCGCCCGGTTCATGATTTGATTTCATCACGCGGAATGCATGTTCAGGCTTTACTTTCGTCATTAATCCTTTCGTATAGGTGGAAACAATAAGGTTTGTTGCCGGACACCCCGTCATAATATAGGTGTAACCTCCCGCACAGGGTCCCCGCGGTAATAATTTACCATTATCGGCATATTGGACCAATGACGCGGAAAAATCATCCAATACTTCGGGCCATGCCAATCCCCATAAAATATTCAGATTCCATTGTGTAAGCCAGAATGCGTCGGAATTATACATATGGAATCTGCTTTTTCCTTTACTATCTTTTGGCAATGTCCGGGCTTTGAATTTTATATCCGTTGTATATGAATGCCACCGTGTTCCGTCTGTATTGTCGGGATAATCACCATTGACATCGTCCAGCTTATGGCGCCCCAGCAACGTGTGCCACAGGTCGGTATAAAATTTCACCTGCTGGGCTTCGGTTCCACCTTTTACGTCGATCCGCCCCAGCCAATTGTTCCATTCGGCCTGCGACTCCGTTCTCACTTTATCGAAATCCCAATGGTCGCATTCGGTATACAGGTTTTCCCAGGCATTTTCTGTGCTGACATAAGAAATCGACATTTTTACCTGTAATTGCTCTCCTGTTTTCACTTGATGGCGGGCACAAATTCCTGCAGTAGGAGCATCCAAATAACTTAATTTTTCATTTTCAGAACGTTGTATGGTCTTGCCTGAACCTGTCAAAGTTTCTATATCTTTGAAATGAATTGTATCCGACCAACCATCCAATGTTTCAACAGGTTTATCAAATTCTGCAACAAAATAGACTTTCACTGATTCAGGACCTCCCCAATGCCGTCCATAAGTATCAAAACTACCTTCCAGCTTTGTGCCGCTGATTTTCCTTACATTCGCATTGATCATGGTAGTGGAAGCTACATAGCCGCCCAGGTTGATCAGTATCCCCGACAAGGCGTCTTCAGCGTATGTCATCCGGTAAAAACTTACCCGTTGCGTAGTGGTTTGTTCTACCCACAGTTTGTACTTTTCCATAAATAACCGGTGATAGGCCGGCTGGACAATTTCCCCGGAATGCGAAAAAGCCGATTTCCAATGTTGTTCCCCCAATGATGGATTTACCTCTCCGGTTGTCGGCATTAATGTAAGACCAGCCAGCACCCAGTTATGTATCTGCGGAAAACCAAGTATTTCCATTGAATTATAATTATACCCTCCGCCATATTGATTTTTATTGCGGGTGAGTGGAGCAGCACTGATCATCCCAAAAGGCTGGTTTCCGGTAACGAAAAAGAAATAGCGCCCTTTGGTGGTCTCAATATAAGGATCAACTTTTGAAATATAATCGGAACAAGCGCTGGCCGGAGGATAGACTTCAATTTCCGACAATCCGGTATGTGACCCATCACCATCTGTAATATCAAATCGTACCCATTTGACCCTCCTGGAAGGAAACTCTATTACTTTAGGAGCTCCATTATTCGGAATTTCATAAATCGTGATTTTGCTGCCGTCGCTGAAAGATAAAATTCCTTCTGCTACATGCGCTTTTTCATTAGCACGGTCGTATATTATTATCTTATTGATTTCCTGCTCTTCATCCCAATCCAATTGTATCCACGGAAATCTAATATCACCCCAATACGGCATGAGAACATCCGATACCCATTCACCTTCGTCAAGCAGACGGATTTTTCCGTCATTGACTTTGTCTGCACCGCATTTTTCATTTAATGAAGACGAAGCCGTAGCTTTAGCCTTCAGAGCTATGTTTCCCGGCCCAGCCATGACAGAAAGGGTCGATGCGACAGATAAGAAAATTATGATAAACCGTTTCATGTGAATATAATTTGATTTTCAATGGTCACATGTAATATCCATATTTGTTCATGACGGTAGGTATACCGTTATGTTTATGGACATTTCATGTGAATAAAATTTAATTTTTAATGGTCACATGAACCCCGAAGGGCTCAGTGGAACTAAATATCCAATTTTGTTCATTACGTTGGGTGAACAGTAATGTTCATGGATATTTCATCTGTATAAAATTATTTTCATGTTTTATAAAAGTTCAAGGTTTGAAAGTTCAAAGTTCAAAGTTCAAGGTTCAAAAATTAACTTCGTTGGACCATTTGGGTTTCCGTGTTCAAAGTTAACCTTGAACGCGGAACGTTGAACTCAGCATTTTTATTTGTGATATTCATTTTTTCACAAATTATTCCACACCCCAGTTTTTATTCGGCTCCGGTCCCATTTCCAAGATTAAGCTTCCTCCTTTCAGCAACTCTTTGGCAGGAAATTTAAACGTGTTCAGGGAAGTTCCGTTCAATTTAGCCGATTGTACGTATTTATTGGTTCGTGAAGCACCTTTTGCCTCAATTGTAAACGTTTTTCCACGCTCAAAACGCTCTCCAAGGTTAATGACGGCTTTTTCAAATAACGGGCTGGCTATTTCATATACCGGTTCCACGCTGCATCCGCCGTCGGTCTGGAACAAACCAAGAGCAGCCATCACGAACCATGCACTCATTTGTCCCTGATCTTCATCACCAAGATAAGCATTGGCTATTTCGAAACCATAGTAACGGTCGATAATGGAACGTGTCCAGCGTTGTGTCTGCCACGGTTGCCCTACCCAGTTGAAAAGGAAAGCAAAATGCATCGACTGCTGGTTTCCCTGCACTACCGGAAAGTCCCAATACTGGTCACCCGGAGCATTATAACGCCAGGGTTCGCTGGCTTCGAAGCCCCACGTCAGGCGATCGATGAAACGTTGTTTACCAATGGCTTCAGCCAAAGCCGGGACATCCTGCGGCACAAAGAATGTCAACTGCCAGGCATTGCCTTCTACATAATGATGATTTGCACCTGACTTAAACGGATCGAAATTTTTATCCCAGCTACCATCGGCATACCGAAGGTGAGCATAGCCGGAATCCGGCTCAATAGCATTACGCCACCAGGTACCCCGGTCTGCAAAAATTTTGTAATCGGCATCTTTTCCCAAAGATTTGGCTAATTGCGATACTGTCCAGTCATCGTAAGAATATTCCAGTGTATTGGAAAAACGTCCTTTGTCAGCAGGAACATAATGATGTTTAAGATAAACGCCCAGATCGCGGTTTCCGGCATAGCCATTACCAACACTTGCCGGAAGAGTAGTTTGCATTTTTTTCGCGGCAGCAAACATCTTTTCTGCGTCGTAGTTACGGATACCCATTTGGTAAGCGCTTACCAGCAAAGGTATCTCATGTTCGCCAACCATTACCGGAATATATTCCATACCGGCGGGGCCTTTAGCTAACCAGCCATTGGCATCATACATGGCCAACTGCGATTTTACCCACCGCGCCGACCATTCGGGCGCTATCAGGTTCCACATCTGGTTCAGGTTCCAGAAAGTATTCCAGAAGGCGTCGCAGCCCAAAGCCACAGCATCCGGATCGGTAAATTGCCGTATTTTTTCAGTAGCATCCACCCAACGACCGTCAACATCACTAAATGCATTGCGACAGAAAGAACGGTATAGATTGGTATAAAACCGCATTTTTTCGCGGCTGTCATTACTGGTTATTTGTACCCGGTTCAATAAATCATTCCAAGTGTCTTCCTGATGTCGGCGCACTGCTTCAAAGCTCCATCCAAAAGGTTTTGTAACTTCTGTTTCAAGATTTTTACGAGCCCCGTCCAGATCGACATACGAAATAGCTGAACGTGCCTGGACAATACTATCCGAACCGGTGTCAAACTCGGCATAACATCCGGCAAACGACAAATCTTTACCTTTAATGTGAATATTTTCAAGTATCTGGTCATTCGTCCAACCACCAAATTTTTTAATATCATGATCGAACTCAATAACGAAATAGACTGTATAGTCCTGATCGGCATCATGAGACCAGACATATTTAGACTGCTGTTTACTGAATCCTTCCACGCGCCGCTCATTTACCTGCCGCATTTCGGCTTCGAGGATGTTATAACGGTATTCCGTGGGTATCTGCAAATCCATCATTACACGCGCATCCGAACCCTTGGGATATGTATAGCGATGAAATCCGCAACGGGTTGTAGCGGTCAGTTCAGCCGTTATATCATAATCGGTCAGTTTTACCTTGTAATATCCTAACGGAGCTTCTTCCGTACTTTTGTCAATAGCCGAACGATAAACATCATCCTGCTTGATGAGACTCGACTGATCGCCGATTTTTGTTTTCAGCGGACCGGTAACAGGCATCATTCCCAGGCCTGTCATCGTCCATTCATGAATATGGCTGAATGTGCCGATACTTTCGAATGAAGGCTGGTAGCCGGCCTGCCATCCGTTATTTTGGTTGTCGGGACTGAGTTTTACCATACTGAAAGGCATCCACGGGCCGGGAGCGATCATCCAGCGCGAATGGGCCGTACCCAGGAATGTATTCACATAATCAGCCGGGGTGATTGTCCTTTGTTGGGGAGAACGGATCACTTTTCCTTTCGAGATTGTTTTTCCGTCAATCAGTACCGCATATTTACTTTCAGTTGTTTTCCCTACCAAAGGCATCGGCGCTTCGAGGATATAACGACCTTCTTCGAGGGGTTGTCCGAGAATTGCTTTCCCGTCTAATTTTACAGTAAGATCCGGCGTTCCCGATAGGTGCTCAATATCGACCAATAATGGTTGTATAAGGCCGTTTTGCTCCATATGATAATCCGCTGCTTTCACATTACGGACAAAAACCGAGGAATTTACAGTTTCCAATTGTGCACTTCGGGGTCCCTCAAAGCAAATATTGTCAAAAACCAGCCACGAGCCTTCCAGATTGGTCAGGTTAATTTCATTTCCACCTTCACGGATCAAACCGGATCCAATGGGTATCTCAATCCGTTGCAGGACAGCCCCATGTGTCCCGTCTACCTTTCCGCTGCCTTTAGGGATCGCATATTTCCATGACTTCCCGTTAACGCTGACTTTGAATAAAGGCGGTGTTTTGTCCTGAGCATCCAGAATATTAATGATCAATTTCCAATCGCCTTTTGCCGGAACCCGTTCCATTCCGAAAAGAATGTTAAGAACATGCGTCCTCAATCCTGCCGTTCCGCTGGTCCCGCCCCAGCCATCCACCGGACCGGGCAATATATATGGCCAATCCTTTCCGGGCGATGATCTTCCGATCAGGTAAAACCGATCTTCCCAACCAAAATCATGACTGAGAAAATCCGCATATTTGTCCGGCGCCAATGCAAATTCGGCGGGACTACTATCTTCAACACCTATTTGCCAGATAATAGCAGGTGTATTATAGGATTGACAGGAATGAAAAAAAGCTGTCGCAATCGATAAAAACAATAAAAACCGTGGCATCATCATATTCTATTTTTTAATTCTATATAAAATCTATAAGTTATACTTCCTCCCCACCACATTGAGAAATTAGTTCCCCAAAGGTTATTAAACAAACAAAAGTGTACCCCATCCTTTAAATCGGGTAACGATAGCGAATAATTTAACATTTTCGGTTGTCCGATTACAGCTATAGGAGCATCAAACGAAGTGATTTTTATGATCCCTTTTTGGGTGATGATATCTATATGATTGTCTATGGCGTGCATTTGCCGGTTTCCACCAGATACTACATCTGCAACATCTACCATATACCCCGTTTTTTGAGCAAGGATACGAACGATATCCTGCGGTTCAAATGATAACAAATAAGCTTCCGGCAATCTGTTAGGCGGTTTATTGGCAAGTGATATTCTCACCTCGACACCATTACCGGATGACGATATTATGTACTCAATATTTACAGTTTCAGGTAATATCCGCGGATCAATATCGTCAGTAAATGGAAATTTTAAGTTACATCGAATAATTGTATTTTCTTTCTTTTTAGTAATTGTATAACTCTCTAAATCAGCAACAATAGTTACACTCTTGCTTTTTGTACCTTCCAATCCCGGTTTACCGAAATCCTCGATAGCCCATTGATACTTATTTCTGAGATATGCATTTTGAAACTCTGTATAATCAGCAGCTGAATAGGTTTGGTAGATTAATCTGCCTACAGAAATACCCGTTCCGTTAATTGACATATTATATGCTCCATGTTTATCGATTTCCTGGTATTTATCATATCCGGAGATATGTGCAGGGTTAGTTTTCCCGATATCAGATATTGCCTTCCGGGCTTCTTTTTGTAATCGGGCTGGTAATATATTTATTGCTTTCTCAATATTTTCATCCATCTCAGCCCATGATTGTTCAATCTGTTTAAATGCCGGAGTATGAAGCGCTTCTCTAAATACATCTACATCATATTTATCCCAGTTTTTCAAAAATGTTTTAACGTCCATTCCCCATGTATGTTCGGCTACCAAACCTAACCTGATCGCAAAATTAATGGCAGTAATATCACTTTTGTCCAATTTCCCAGCTTCCAGCCATTGGGAATATAATCGTGACAAGGCCCTATAACGCGCTATTCGTACAGGCGAACTGCCAAAACCGTATATCCATGTATCACCGATTTCGGAAGTTATTATTGGTAATTTATCCGCCATTTCCTGTAAATCTGCAGCGACTTCGTTGAGCGATGTTGCCATAATTCTTGCATTGGGATATTTTGTTCTTGCTGTCGCGTATATCTCTTTAATTTGTTTGATTGTATGAGGGCCATGATTATCATTTGTCAGATTAATAGAGACAACCGTTTCGTTGTCAGGAAGCAGCATATCCTCACCATAAGTACCCTGGTACATCAGTATAATTTCTTTTCCATCGATATTTCTCCATCTACAGACAGGAGGAACATCAGGAATGGCAGAAGCAGGATTGACACCTATATGCAAAAAAGTAATTCCTGCATCCGAAAGCGGAGTAATAATACTTCGGGTGTGTCCGGGTACATCAGTCATCTTTGCAGCAATGGTCTTTTTCCCAAATCGGTTATCAAGTTGTTGTGATAATTGCAGGCACGTTTCAAAAAGATCCCTGCTCATCATCTCCGATTCCACAGTATAAGGCATCCCATGCCACACAATATCCCCTCTGACTATTGCCTTTTCAAGATTTTTGATTGCTTCCGGAGATGCCTGCTGCAAATATCCCCAAACTAACCAGGAACCCGTTGTCCATACATAACGTTCTTCTGCTTTTTCAGCCTTAAGTTTTTCTATCGCAGCAAGTGTTTTGGGTATGAATTCATTCATATATTGTTGTTCAATTTCTGAACTTAACCCGGTGAAACCAATATCAAGATGGGTTTTAAATATCAAATGAACTTTCCTGATAGATCCGTTTGATTCCTGTGAAAATAAATGAATATGACCAACCGTTATCACACAAAACAATGTAATGATCTTTCGAATATTCACGTTATGGAAGAAATAGATCATAGAAAAATACGTATCAGACGATTTATTAAAATGATTATTTTATTTCCTGAAGCATTTTAATTGCTTTCCAAAGAACACCCGCCGAACCCCGGAACATGCCCGAACCTTTGGGTTCACCTTCAGGCGTCCACCATTCATAAAAACCATTGTGCACAATTACCCGGTCGAGCATAGGAGATATAGCCTCATAAGCTTCCTGATAAAAACCGTTGGCGATCAATTGCTGTACCATACGTCCTCCAAACCATGTCCAGTCGCCGCCATTCTGATAGCCATATTCGTACATACCGGAATTTTTGAAAAATCCATTGGGATATACCGGATAAAGCGTCAATCCGATGGATTGGGCTCCGGCAGCTTTCACATTACGTTGCATCTGCTGGTAGACTGCCAGTATTTCCTCTTTCTGCAACATACCTGCTTCAATAGCCACAGCCGTACCTCCATGATAATGAATGGCATTTTCATCAAAATCTGCCGGAAATGGGGATCCATTTAAATAAATATGCGGGATAAATTTTTGTTTTGATGCATCCCACAAATGTTTGCGGCTGTTATCTATGATTTTCGTCCGGGTGTCTTCCCAATATTTTTTTTCTCCTGCATTGTTTGTTAAACTGATGTAATTGGCGATAGCAATAGCAAACATGGCATTGTCATAAATGTCGATAGAGAGATGCGAAGAGGTGTCGAGCCGGACGCCCCAACTGTGTTCGGGCTGCACATCGCCCCAATCAGCAGTAGTAGCGCCCCACAACAGACCATATTTATCGTTGTAACGCTCATTGAGCAGAAAATTCATGGCATCGGCCATGCGTTGCATTACCGTTAGGTCGGCTACCTGTTCCTGTAAAAATGCTTTGTCACCCGTAGCATTAACGTATTTGGTTATTGCCTGGATCAGGGACGATTCCTGGTCTGTTTCCACCGTATTTTTATGTGCTGCAAACTGGGGTGCAAGGTCGGAATAAATGAAATCATAACTGATTCTCTCGTCTTTACGGGGAATATAACCATCAACGATATTTCCGTCCGTACCCTGAAACCTGAAAAATGTAAGCAATGCTTCGCGGATTCTCGCCTTGTCACCGACTTTACAAGCCGGTTCTATGAATGTATTCAAATCGCGTATCCATACTTCGCCATAACCGTCGCCGGCATTGAGTCCGCTTTGTATCAAAGCTTCCGCTTTTTCTGAAATAGCCTGTAAACGGATATCGGCTTCTATTTGTTTTTTTAGTGCCGGATCGACCTTGCTTGTACACGATAGCGTGCTGAACATAAGAATAGTTAATAATACCGTTTTCATTTGCTTGTTGGGTTTAAAGTTTTATTGATAATTTTACTCTGTTTTGCAGGATTATTTCCCATTTTTAATTCCAGTTTCCCGCCTTTTACAATCTCATTGAAAGGAATAAAGGCCGGATCATATGGCTTCCCTTTCCATTTGGCCGATTGTACATACACATTGGTTTTACTGTTGTTTTTTGTCTCGATTACAAGTTTTTTGCCTTTAAAGTATTTCGGATCCAGCTGAATGGTTATCTTATCAAACATCGGGCTACCGATACCGAATTGTGGATTCTCACCGGTTAAAGCTTTTACGTCGAACAGGCCAATGGCAGCCATTACATACCATGCACCAAGCTGTCCCTGATCTTCGTCTTGCCCATAACCATATCCGTGAACCGGTTCCGTGCCGTAAAATTCATCACATATGGCTCGCGTCCATTTCTGTGTCAGATGCGGTTTCCCTGAATAATTGAACAACCATGAAATATGTAAACTCGGCTGGTTCCCGTGGTTATATAAGGTTTCCAGTCCCGAAAAGGCATTAATAACAGTTCCTCCCCCAAAAACTTTCTTTTGCGATTCGGTAAAGATATTGTCTAACCGGTTATTGAACTCATCATATCCCAGGGTGTCGATCAACCCCTGAACATCGTGCGGAACATAGAACGTATATTGCCAGGCATTACCTTCCTGAAAACCCAGCCATGGTTCCGACGGCTTGAAATTGTCGAGGAATTTCCCGTTTTCATCTTTGGGGCGGATAAATTTTGTCTCCGGATCGTAAAGATTTTTCCAACCATCGGATAACAATATCATTCGACGGTAATCATTTTCTTTACCCAGTTGCCTGGCCATTCCGGCAACAGCATACGAACTGAAAGAATATTCGAGGGTATGGGAAGCACCAAACTGGGAACCAATTTCCGACCCCTCCGATTTTCCCAATCGTGAGCGGTCTACATAAGGAGAATAACCGCGTTCCACAAATTGACGCACATCTACCTTTCCCGCTCCTTCAGGACGGTTCTGCCATCCAATCTCGTTCTTCAAAGCAGCTTCATATCCGGTATGCACATCAAAATCGCGGATACCGCAATTATATGCAGCTGCTATAGCAAGACTAACAAAGTTAGTCCCAACTCCCGATACATATTTGCTGCATGCAATACCATCGCCCAACCATCCCGCATCTTTGTATACCAGTAATTGACTCTGTATCCAATCCGAGTAATATTCGGGATATACCAATGTCCACAATTGTGTTAGATTCCAGAAAGCACCCCAAATGGCATCGGTATTATAATGATGATGAAGCGGCTGCCCTTTCGCATCTGGTTCTATTTGCCCCACATCACCATTGTTCATCGGATAAGCGCCGTTGACATCACTGGCCAAACCCCGTCCCAGCAATGCATGGTACAAGCCGGTATAAAATTTCACCTTATCGTCCCTGTTGTTGCCTTCTATCTGTATACGCCCCAAATATTTATTCCAGGTGGCAATTGCCGTTTGATGCGCTTTGTCGAAGTTCAGGTTTTCCGCTTCGGTTTTCAGGTTGAGCCGCGCATTGGCAATGGAAGTGTAGGATAATCCGACTTTTACCGTTACACTCTCGTTTTCTTTCGTCTGAAATGTGAGGTATAACCCTGCACCTATACCTTTTGCTTCTTTTTGACCGACATGAATATCCCTGGCATTAAATGTTCCCCACGCAGCGGGAGTTTTATCCAGTATTGCCGAAAAATACATGGCTACTTCCGCTCCTTCCTGATATTTTTTTACATATTCGGGAATGGTGATCACATAACCTTCTATTCTCCCGTCGGCAGTAAGGGCCACCTGTGCATCTTTCACCTGTCCGCTTTCGCCCTGCCGGTTGCCGATATCGAAAATAATATGCGATCCTGATGATTCGGGAAAGGTATAACGATGAAACCCTACCCGACTGGTAGCGGTTAATTCGGCCTTTATACCGTAATCTTTTAACAGTACCGAATAATATCCGGCAGTAGCATATTCGTCTTCTTTATCAAAACGCGAACGGTACCCGTCATCCGGATTATCCATATCGCCCGGATGGGTTTGTAACCTTCCTTCCGATGGAGCGATGACCACGCCGCCGACCTGAAACTCATGGAAATTGGCAAAACCTTCGATCGACGTGTCGCGGGTGTCGTAACCAACCGCTTCCCATCCGGAAGCATTTCCATAATGGGCATTGGTCGAAGGCGCTACTTTTGCCATCCCGAAAGGAATAGCCGCAGGCGTAAAGTGAAACCAGCGGCAATGCGCCGTACCTATATGAGGATCGACATACTCAACCGGTTTTTGTGCCTTACATAGTAACAGATTCAGAAATATGAAACCTGCTGTGATACTCAACTTATGAATATTCAATTTATTTTTTCTCATTATCTTATAATATATGTAAGGATGTATGAACATATGAATATATGTGTTTATTTTAAAACTTTATGTCGCTTTTTATACTAAGTTATATAAAACAATCAATGTAATATTTACTGAACGTAATTTATTTGATCAATGTGACTTAAGAAAACAACAAATAGCACTGAGTGCTTAATTTCTTATTTCTATAGAATATACAAATTTGTCTGAACGATAGTATCCCACATTGTATTCCACAGGACGATCGCCCGGATCATACACAAAGCGTTCACGAAACAGTATCGGATCCGCCTTTCCTATTTTTAACATTGCGGCTTTTGAACCGGCCTGACGAGCCTTGATATGTTCGGCCGAACGCACCACCAAAATGCCATATTTACTTTTCAACAGCTGATATAAAGGCTGATCAAGGTTATCGGCATCTGTTAAAACAATCCGCGGATGAAAATAACTCTCGAAATACACGATCGGCTCATTGTCAACGCCTTTTAACTTTGACAATTTAACTACAGGGGTTTCAGGTTGTATATTGAAAAAGGTAGCTATTTTATCGGTCGCTCCTACCGTTTCGAGTTTTACAAATAAATTAGTGGCCTTCACACCCCGGCTTTCCATTTCCTTAGTGAAACTATACCAGTTACTCAGGTTAGTAGACATCATTTGTGGTGCCACCTTCGTTCCCACGCCTTTTTTGCGGATCAAAAGTCCTTCATATTCCAGCTTATTGGTTGCCTGACGTATCGTATTCCTGGATACACCTAAGGTATTGGCTAATTCCACTTCCTTGGGAAGAAAACTTCCGTTACTGTATTCCGGTAGTGCTATAAGCTGCCGCATCAGTTCCTCTACCTGGACATGCAATGGCAATTTGCTTTTATGATCTATTTTTAGTTCCATGTTTCAAAATTAATCATTTTGATTCTTTAACCAAAAATGATAAAAATATTTGATAAATGCAACATAAAACAAGAATAGAAACAGCGCCCCACTGTGCTTTAACTGCATCAGACGCCACCCCCATCAACCAGGGGAATAATGCGCCTCCAGAAACACCCATGATCATCAACCCTGATATTTCGTTTGATTTTTCGGGTAACCGTTTCAAAGCAAACGAAAAAATGATGGAAAAAATGTTGGCACAAGCAAATCCTGCTAATGCTATCATTACATACAAAACATACTGGTTTGAAGCGAAGACCAGACCAATGAAGGCAGCCAACGTTGCTATAGCACTGATTATATAGAATCGCTTTGCAGAAAATACGGACAAGATGATGCTTCCCAAAAAGGCGCCGGTAGTTTTGAATACAAAATATAAACTGATGGCATAACCTGCACTTTCAAGCGACATTGCTGTGCGTTCCTGCATGATCTTCGGAGCTGTAATATTCAGTCCAACATCTATTCCGACCACAGTCAGTATTCCTAAAAAGAATAAAAGGATATCCCTGTTCCCCAATATAGATAAACATTCTAAAAATGTGGACGTTTTTCCTGTAACGGGCGTTTCTGTTATCGGTGTAGCCATGAGCCATAACGACGACAATGCGGTAAAGCCTGCATATACCAGGAACATAAGTTGCCAGTTTCCGAAATATCGAACGCAAAAAGCGGCAATCAACGGACCTAAAAATGATGAAATGGCTTTGATAAATTGGCCCAGTGTAAGGCTACTGGTCAGCTTATCAGGAGATACGACATTGGATAACAACGGATTGAGTGAAACCTGAATAATTGTATTCCCAATACCGAGCAATCCGAAAGCAATAAGCATCACATTGTAATTATAGGCTAAAACCGGAATGAGCAACGCTACAATCTGGATCGCCAGACTTAACAATACCGTTTTCTTTCTTCCTATACGATTCATCAACAGTCCGGTAGGAACAGAGAAGATAAAGAACCAGAGAAAGACCATCATCGGAAGCAGGTTGGCAATACTGTCAGACAGGTCAAAATCTTTCTTGATATAATTTGTGGCAATGCCTACGACATCGACAAAACCCATGATAAAAAATCCGAAAAACACGGGCAATGATTTAAAAACAGTATTATTCTTCATAATAATTATGATTAATAGTTAATAGCTTTATGATTTGAAACGGACGTATGCTTTTATAGTGGCGCACTGTTTTCCCTCACTTTTTCCATACGGACGGATGGTATATCTGCCGACGGAAGCCGGAACAATAAAAGTTTCGGCATAATGTACCACAAATGGATCGAAACAATGACCGGGACTTTCAACCAATATTTCATCGCCTTCCACCAGATTAAGCACATTGACGCCATCACCTGTTTCGTGATGGACCATACTGGTAAACCAATGACGCCGTGTTTCGATGAATTCATTTTCATGTAAACCTGTACGCTCCTCACGCCATCCTTCCCCCTGGGCAACAGGTACAATCCTGTTGATTAATTGTTTCCCGACATAATCAGTATCCCTCTCCCACTCAATCACATTTTTTCCATGATCGATATTAATCGGACGCGGTTTTCCATCAAGTCCGAGCCGTGCCCAATCCCAGAGTTTAAAAGTAAAAATAAAAGGTGTTGCACTGATCTCAAGCACCATGGAATTTTTACCCGAACAATGGATCGTACCGGCCGGTATCAGGAAATGGTCATGTTTTTTTGCAGGAAAAGAATTGATGTACTTGTCTGCATCAAACAGGTTTTCCCCGCTTTGCGCTTTTTCCAGGTCTGTAATTAATGCCTGTGGGTTGATATTCTTTTTCAATCCGAGATAAACTATGGCATCTTTCCCGGCATCGAGGATGTAATAGCTTTCGTCCTGTGTATAATTCATCCCGAAATGATCACGGATATACTGTGTATTGGGATGTACCTGCAGGCTTAAATTTCCACCCTGCATGGTATCCAGGAAATCAAAACGGATAGGAAATTCCTGTCCGAAACGAGCTTCAACAGGTTCTCCTAAAAGTTCCCGTGAACGGAAAAACACAAGGTTGACTGACGGCATCTCAAATATGGTATCGGAAATACTGAACAAAAGACTATTTTCTTCCGGAACACAATCAAAACACCAGGCATAGTTAGGTGTTCCGTTGTCAAGGTGAAATTTCTCCTTCATCCACTGCCCACCCCACGGCCCGGGATCGAAAAACGGAACAACACGGAATGGTTGTGCAGCAGCAGCATCCATACACAACGAAAAGGTCCGGCGATCGATCATCTTCGGTTCTCCAACTTTATTCGTATCCAGCCAGTAATCAACTTTTGAAGATATCTTTTTCTTTAGCTTATCACAAATGCGCCAATCAACAAAAAATCCGCGTTTGTATTGTTCTGAAAAGCTATCTCCTGCGTTGTTGATTCCCAAATTAGAAACAAGATGTTGCCGCATTCTCAACTGGATTTCCCAGCGTGCCATATCGGCGTAAACCACTAAATCAGCATCCGGAGCTACAAGCGATGCTCCGTGCCCGTATACGATAATAATGCCTGATGTTTGTCCTATCAGGTTATGGACATCACCAAGCTTTTCCTGATCCATCAGGTCATTCATCGTTAAACGTGTTATATAGCCAAAAACAGTATCATCAGTAACATCGGGGTAAGTTAATTCCTGAATCAATGCTTCAGGTTTAAATAAGTCGGATGTATCAATAAATAAATCGTTCGGCAGAAGCTCAAACTGTTTTTTCAATTCACTATGATGCACTCCCTGATAACATTCAATTGTTAAAACAAAAGAATTACGTTTATCCGCCTCTATTTCCGATGAAATTTCTACAAGAATGTTTTCCCAGCCATGGAGAACAGAACCCAAAACCGGAATAGACGGATATTTGATATATGAATTACTAAACATAGCTTTATATACTTTTATACAGACAATTACATTAAAACAATTTATTTGTTTGAATGTTCAAACATAACACATTTTTTGATATAAAAAAAATAACTCAAATTTTAGATGGATAAAAATCAATCTCCTAAAAGTACCGGATAAGCGTCATAGACTTCGTCGAGCCCCGGTGTGAGAAGGAACGACGAAGCAACTTCCCTACCGGAGGTAATCCAGTTATTAATCAAATAGATTGCTTTGCTATCGTTCGCAATGACGAAACAATGCTGGACTTTTGAGATAGCCCCTTTTATATATAATAAAGAGACTGTATTGTTAAAAAAGATACGGTACTTAAAAAATTAAAAAAAAACACCATATATCATTGAATAATAATGCTATAATTAATAAAACAAATGTAGAAATGATTTTTACTTATCACATTTCCGGCATATAATAATTTTACTTATTTTTACGAAAATTATGACAAAAGGTAGGATATTAGAAAGTGGCCGAATCAGGGGATGTTCATTCATTAAAAAAGATATACTTATGAAAATTCAAAAAATTGTGTTGATTCTAATGGTGGGGATATTTGTGTTTTCATCATGTAAAAAAGATAAGGAAGATGATCAGGGCACTACTGATGAAACATACTATACAGGACTGGTGCTGAACGAAATATGCGGGGCACAAACACCTGATGATGATTGGATTGAAATATACAATAACTCTTCTGAAAGGATGGATCTCAGCGGAGTAAAATTAACCATCACCGATAGTAAGGGAAGCACCCAGGAGATGTATACCTTCCCCGAAAATGCAGCTATCAATGCAGGCAGCTATCAGGTAATCGCAACGCTTTCCGGAGAACTTAAAGCCAGCATTTCCAATACCGATCAGATCGTCATTTCATTGGTATCTCCCAAGAATAATGTAATTGACCGGTTCAACAGAGATACACAAATAGGAAAAAATACATCCCATGTGTTGGGAGGTAGTTATGCAAGAGTTCCTAATGCTATCGGGAAATGGTCAGTCATCAGAAAGGCTACCCGTGGAACAATCAATGTAGAGGAAGGAGCAGAAGTGATTGATTATTCTGTAATTGTTTTGAATGAGATCTGTGGAAAACAAGACCCGGATGATGACTGGATCGAAATTTTCAACAAATCAGATAAAGAGATAAATATCGGCGGTATCGGGATCATCAAAACAGATGAAACCGGTGAAAGCAAAAGTATTTTTACCATTCCTGTGAATACAAAGCTGGCAGCCGGAGCATATATGGTAATCGCTACTCTTTCGGGAGAATTGACATCCGGAATTTCGAATACGAAACAGGTAGGTATCGCCATAAACGATCCTGAAGGAAATGTCATCGATTCTTTTGACAGGGATGAAGATATAGGACTGAATAAAAGCCATCCTTCGGGAGGAAGTTTTGCAAGAATACCGGACGGAACCGGATCCTGGGTAATTATCCGGGAGGCAACGCGTGGAATAGCCAACAAGGAAGAAGAGGAACTACCTGATGTTGATTATTCCGGGATAGTGATCAATGAAATTTGCGGATTACAGAACCCGGATGATGACTGGGTGGAAATTTTCAATTCTTCCGGAAACGAAATCGACCTGGGATATGTCCAGATCATCAAAACAGATGATGTGGGAGAGATCAAAAGCATATATACGTTTCCTGCAAATACCATGTTGGCAGCCGGAGCATATAAAGTAATCGCCACGCTTACGGGAGAACTGACTTCCGGAATCTCCAACTCCAAACAGGTCGGGATCGCGTTACAGGCCCCCAATGGAGACATGATCGACTCTTTCGACAGGAACAATGATGTGGGTAATGGAAAAGAACATCTATCCGGAGGCAGCTATGGCCGGATACCGAACGGTTCGGCTACCTGGGCCGTTTTAATCGCCTGCACACGGGGAACTGA
Organism: Bacteroidales bacterium; assembly: GCA_031275285.1. NCBI lineage: Bacteria > Pseudomonadati > Bacteroidota > Bacteroidia > Bacteroidales > Bacteroidales bacterium. Next base: position 18,807 of record JAISOY010000172.1, read on the forward strand.
AAATATACCGGATCCTGTGTACACAGATGATCCGGATACGGATTATTCTTTATTGGTATTGAATGAGCTTAATGGAAACGGAGACAAATACATTGAGTTATACAATAAAGGAAATGTACCATTGGATATATCCAATGTCTTTATCAGGAAAAATGCAGAAGATATGATTATCTACAGGGCTCCGGAAGGCACAACAGTACCTGCCGGCGGATTCCTTACCTTACCCTCCGACCAGGTCGATTATAGCACCGGATTTCTCGGCGGACTTTCCGCCAAGAAATCATTACTGATCGAATTGTATACCCCCAGTGGAAACACATTGATCGATGTATTTAAAAACCTGAAATCGGATGGTACGGAAGTATGGGACGGTACTCCCAAATACAACGGTGAAAACAATGTCCAGTCATTCGGGCGTTATCCGGACGGAACAGGCCCCTGGTTCATGATGACGGCAACTCAAAATACAGCAAACACACAAGGTACTACTGCCATTGAATGGTAGTAGAATGATGTACATCAAACAAAAAAGGTGGTCGATCGACCACCTTTTTGCATTTATAAATCAACGGTTAAATTAACCCAGACGTTTTTTCAGGCCATCCAGTTCAGTCGCCAATTCTTTAGGTAAATGACTACCGAAACGGGCAAAGTGTTCATCGATCAGACCTACTTCTTTCTTCCAGTCATCATTGTTTACTTGTAGTACCTTGGCCATTTTGGTTTTATCCATGTCC
>JAISOY010000173.1 GCA_031275285.1 Bacteroidales bacterium
GAATCACTTTGCCTGGAACATGATGTTGCCGTATATGATACCGACAAACGAAAGTTACGGTACTTTTTCAACACACATCGATTTGTTTCTTTTGAACAGATCGGGGCATTTTTACCCGATTTGGTGATCAACGCCGTAAGTTTGCAATATACTATCCCGGCTTTCAATGATGTTTTGCCCTATTTGCCTGAAAACTGTATCATTTCCGATATTACTTCTGTAAAAAACGGTTTATATGATTATTATTTAAGTACAGGCCGCCGTTTTGTGTCCACACACCCTATGTTTGGACCTACTTTTGCCAGTTTGAAAGAACTGAGTACACAAAATGCGGTAATCATTGCCGAAGGAGACGATGAAGGGAAGCAGTTTTTTTACGATTTTTATCGTTCGTTGCACTTGAACATTTACGAATATTCATTTGCCCAACACGACAAGACCATGGCATATTCATTGTCCGTCCCGTTTGCATCCTCGATGGTGTTTGCTGCCTGTATGAAACATCAGGAAGCTCCCGGGACTACATTCAAAAAGCATCTTGATATTGCCCAGGGATTGCTTTCAGAAGATGATTATCTGTTAAGCGAGGTGTTATTTAATCCATATACCTTGCCACAATTAGAAAAGATACAGGAAAAGTTATCGGAACTGGTCGGGATGATCACGAAAAAAGATACCGAAGCTTTACACGGATTTGTAGGAAGTTTACGGGAGAATATTAAAGAAAAATAATTGTTGTCTTTGCACAACTTTTTATCGGGGTAATCTTATATATGCGGGAAAAGAATCATGTCTTATATTGAAATACAAACCACTCAGAATATTCATCTGGAATATGAGACGGCAAGTGTAGGCGAACGTTTCATTGCGGCTGCACTGGACCGGATACTATGGTTTTTCTGGTTTCTCCTCTGGTATTTTATTATTGATGGTTTGAATTTGAAGAGTTCCTTATTCCTGGTCATTCTGATTGCTGCCCCTGTTCTTTTCTATTATTTGTGTTGCGAATTATTGTTTAACGGGCAAAGTGTAGGCAAAAGGATCATGTCTATCCGGGTGGCAAAAGTGGATGGTACCTCTCCTTCTTTCGGTGATTACTTTCTCCGATGGATATTCAGGTTGTTAGAAAATACCGCTACTGCAGCTATTGCTATTGTCAGCATGATGTGTACTGCCAAATGTCAACGTTTAGGGGATTTAGCCGCTAAAACATGTGTAATCCGGACCAGGCAAAAGGCGAAGTTAACAGAATTACCTGTAGTGGACTCTAACCATGAAGTCTTCTTTCCATCGGCGACCCTTCTTAGTGATAAGGATGTATCTTTGATTTCCCAAATCATTACAAACCCTGCCATTGTACAAAACAAGAAAGGGTTAAAGCAATTGGCCGATAAGGTAAAAGATATCACACAAACTCAATCAGAATCCCATGATCTGGTTTATCTGAGAAGGATATTATCCGATTATAATTATTTAGCAGGAAAGCTATAGTAATCAGAAATGTTCAATTAACGGATACCTTTGCCGTGCTTCGGTTAATGAGCAGGCATTAAAATGCCACCATTCCCCGCTGATACTGCGAAATCCCGCATGATACATCACTTCTCTGAGTAATTTCCTGTTTTGGACCTGTTGTTCCGTTAAAATACCTTGTTCTAACAATTCAGGTTCATTAGCGACACTTGCTGCTTTGCCGAAGAAATCAAATTCTGTTCCCATATCTATCGGAATAAACAGGCTATCACTAATAGTGAGGTCCACCGCAGCACCGTAATTATGGAGGCTGGTTCTTTCAGGAGTTGCAACATATTTGTGATGACGGGTGTCTTTTACCTGATCCCACATCTCTTTTTGTGTAGCTAATGGGCGGGCAGCATCATAAACCAACAGGCTTAAGCCGGGATAATTCCTTTGTAAGTATTGTTGTGCTTTACTCAACATGACAGCAACATCTGTCTGTAAATACGCCTGGCTAAAATCCTTATAAAGAATTTTTCCTGTAAAATTATCCGTTGTTGCGTATTTTAGCTGTACACCGATGGTGCTGTCCATATCTTGTATATTTACCAATCCCAGACTGTCCAACAAATAATTCACGGGTGGTGTCCTTGATTCAGTGATTATATCGGTCAGTAATGTATCTTCGCTTTTAGTGGAAACAATATCTTCTGTATGATTATTCGTTCTTTTTCCCAATAGAACAAATAAGAGTATTCCCCCCAAAATAAAAATGATATAATATCTTTTCATTTAGATCTTAACACCGATCATCAATACGTCATCCAGTTGTTCGATATTGCCTTTCCAAAGATCAAAGTTTTCTTTGATTACCCTGTATTGTTCATCCATATCACGATTGTGTATGTCTTCAAAAACACTTTGAAGGCGGTTCATCTTGAATTTTTTTCCTGCCGGTCCGCCAAACTGGTCCGGATAACCATCCGTGAACATATAAATGATATCTCCTTTAGAGAGTTGTAACTCAACCTGTTCAAATGTTTTATTCCTTAGCTGCTGACCACCTATTGAAGAATGGCTACCCTTATATGTAGTAGGAACTCCATCGTGATAAACCACAAAAGGACGCATTGCGGAAGAAATCCGGGTAAAATATGTCCGGGTATTGATTTCGCAGACGACAATATCCATACCATCATTAGCCTGTTCAGATTCCTGATTCTGGTTAAGGGTTGATTGTATATTTTCATCCAGACGGTAAAGGATCTCTTTAGGGGTTTGAATTTCAGGGCGCATTACAATGTCTTTGATCAGTGTGGTTCCGATAAGAGACATAAATGCTCCTGGAACCCCATGGCCGGTTGAATCGGCACAAACGATCAACAGGCATTCTGTTTCCGGAAAATATTCGAACCAGTAAAAATCACCACTGACAATGTCGCGTGGCCGGTAAAAAATAAAAGCACCGGAACAATTCTCCAACAAAGTTTTAGTAGAAGGAAGCACACTGAATTGGATACGTTGCGCATAATTGATACTATCCGTGATATCCCTGTTCTTTTCTTCAATTTCTTCTTTTTGTTCTAAAACTTCCTTGGTACGTGCATCCAGCTCCCGTTCCAGATATTCCTGTTGAATCCTGTGGTTGCGTTCGCGAATGGTAATGATGATATAGACGATACCCACTAAGATCCCTATTACCAAAAGAATAAACCACCAGGTTTTCCAGAAAGGTTTATTGATTTTTAATGTGAACAACAAAGTGGGATCAGTACAATCGTCACCATTACAGGATTTTACCCAGAACTTATATTCTCCATCCGCTAAACTGGGATAGATGGCAAAGTTAAAACTTGAAAGATGCGACCATTCTTTTTCGAATCCCTCCAAAATATATTGATAGGTTACTGCTTCAGGATTGCGGTAATGCAATCCTACAAAATTGAAATGAACTTTATATTTATCCTGGTCATACGGAAGTACCAAAGGCTCGTTTGGGTTAAATGTCTGGTCTCCAATAGTAACGTTGATCAGATTAAGGATCGGTGCCTGATTGATGCTCTCATCAGCATTGATATCGTATAACAATACACCATCAGTAAGGCCTACCATCAATTCATTGCTTTCGTTCACCAACATGGTATTCGGATTAACATCACCTGTAATTCCATCTTCTTTTCCATAAGTGGTAATGGTAAGTTGCTGGATATTTATGCGGCTTAATCCCTGGCGATGTCCAATCCATACATGGTTATTTTTGTCTGATGATATCGCATAACAATAGTCGGATTTTAAACCGTCAAGTGAGGTAAAATGATATACGGTATCATTTTTCCTGTCGAACATGTATACCCCGTTGCCGTCTGTTCCGGCCCATATATTTCCAAGGCGGCCTTCGGTAATGGATGTAAATTCAACTTTTGCATCTCCTTCAACGGTAAGCCTGTCTTCTTTCCCGATAACAGACAGATTGTTTTGATGGCCAAGAAGTTTATTGATGCTTATCACAGAATTACTGCTGGTGGCAATCCAGACAATACCTTTTGAGTCTTTGTAAATATCCTTGATGTTGTTATGAGGCAAACCATTAAAGGTATTGATTACTTTTGATCCGCCGGTTTGGGTATTAATAATGACTACCCCGTTACGCGAGGCATAGACAATACTGTCGTTGACGGATGTGATGGCTTGTATGGTATTGGATAAGGAATTTTCGGAGCGATAATACGGAAGAACTTCCCGGGAATCCTTTGGTAACCTGAAAAGACCGCTTTTTTCCGTACCAATCCATAAATTTTCGTGTTTATCCATATGAAGTGCCGTAATACGATCATTTGGAACACCATTGGCCTGGTTCAGGATAATATGTGATTCGTCCGGGTTCGGAGCAAATTTTACTATAGCGCCTATACCTGCCGCCCAATATGCCGTATTGTCCTTGGAATATATTGCTGAAGCGTTGTTCCACACATATGGGATTTTTTCCAAAAAGGAAATGGAACGATTAGTTAGAGAAGAGACCCCTTGCATAGTACCTACCCACAGATTTTGCTGATTATCGAAAAAAACCTGCTTGACGAAATCACTTCCTAATCCGTTTTCATAGTTATAATTGTACAGGTTCTCAGTGACCAGTTCGTGGGTGTACTGTACACGGAAAAGCCCTTTCCCAAACGTAGAGATCCATAGGTCATTTCGATCATCCTCATTGACAGACTGTACACTGGCGTCTTCAATCACAGGGATGTCCATCTTTTTGATGATCAAGTCATCTCTAACAGATTTTATGCTGTAAATTCCGTCTTCTTCTGTTGCTACCCAAAAATTATCCTGTGAGCCTGGAATGACAGACCGGATCAGTGAATTCGGAACATCTACCCTTTTTATAAGGGATAAGTTATCTTTTTCATCGTCATATCTGTAAATGAATAAACCATCGAGACATCCGATAAACAGACGGTTTTCATCAATAAAACATATGGAATAAATAATCTTATTAGTCGTATCCAGGGTAAGATAAGTCACCTTTTTTTCTGAAATACGGACGATAGAACCATTCAGGGTTGTAGCCAGGATATCTCCTTTAGGGGATTGGATGATCTGGGTGATTTCAGAGTTTTTTGATGTATCTTCTAATGAGAAATTTAAGCCATCATATTTAAGAATGAGTCCGTCGTCATATCCAAACCAGAGATTCCCGGATTTGTCTTTAAATGAAGCAGTTACATTAAGAGTTGGTAATTCCTGCTCAGGTGTTGTAAATTCAATTCCGTCATAACGACATAATCCCAACCCGGAAGCGAACCAGATGAAGCCATATTTATCCTGAACAATTGAATTAATGGTATAATGGCAAAGTCCCTGATTTATACCGTAATGCCTGAACTTGTATACCTGGGCATCACTTACATAACAGAATGACACGAAAAATGTGATAAGGAGAACATTCCGGGTGAGCCTGCTTCTCATTGCCATGTAATTATATTAATTATTAGGACTGCTTATTTTCCGTCCTCCGATAGTGGGTTTATATTTGGGAACGCCACCAATAGGAACCGAGAAGAATATCATTTGTTCACCATATTGGTTCTGTATATTGATGACCACATTATTGTTCTTTATTACATTGGTTTTTCTTTTGATGAATTGGAAATCAAGGGATTTTCCTTTTTCTCCGTCCATAATGATGAACTCGCTTTTTGCCCATACCGCATCACCGGAAACATCGCAATTTTTTTCCCGCCTGACTTCTGATGTAACACGGATATGACCATCATTATCCCAATCAAAATTCGATTGCATTATTTTGGTTGTTTTAGGATCTACATATGGATAAATGTGCGATACCTCTTCCGGGTTATCATGCATACGGAAAGAGTATTCGTATGCAAAGGCATTACCTCCTTCGATGGCGATATTTTCACCGGGAGAGGTACTGAGGAAATAACGATAAAGATTTCCGTCATCACCATCGATTCCTTCACAGACTACTTTAAAAATATAACCGCCGAAATCAGGGACAAGCTCTCCCTGTGTAGGATTGAACGGCCCAAAGGTGAACCAGTTATTGTCATATTTGGGGTCAATCCCGAATGTTTTGGTGGCCAACAGATTCCCACTTTTCACATCTCCCTCCGGGTGAATATCTTGTGCCTTAGGGTTCGTATAAGCTTCTTTTCCACCGTATACGGAATATTGCATTTTGGTATCAAAAGTACCGTTTATTTCATCGTGCATTCCTCCTACATCGGGATCGAATACCCGGATAAATACCAATCCTTTATATGATTCGGGAACAATAAAAAAGAATGTTTGCGAGTAATCATCATCTCCCCAGCTAATTTCAGCTTTATTCCCGAATGTCATCAGGAATGGAATATTTTCCTCATCAGAAGGAACTCCCTGGGCGTATATATCCAACCCGATAAAAAATATAATAAAAAAAATAAAAAACTTCTTCACCCTCAATCAATTAAATTCAAAAACCCCAAAAAACATGAACACCGGATATCCCTAATAAAATCAGATAATACCCTATCATTATTATACGTAATATTTTCAGGAAATGTTACATACAAAATGATAAAATCCCAGAATACCAGACAAAGATGATGCCAGACTAAAAACCTTCATTATCCGGCCACTCCTGTTGAGAATGTGAGCCGTCACAATATGGTTGATTGTTTGAATGTCCACATCTGCATAGATATATTTCTTCATCGGATACATCTTTTGTTATCCCATTCAGTTTGTGTGGTCCTTCTATTTTTATAGGTCCTTTTTTGATAATTATAATATTCGGTGTCTTGGGAGTATTTGTCATCATTTTTAACGTTTTTCCGAAAATCCGGTTTGTGCATGTGCCCCGTCACAGTATGGCTGATGTTTTGAATGAGCACAACGGCATAATGCAGTAATTCCTGATGAACGGAATTTTCTCCCTTCATTGTCAGAAATTGAATAGGATCCTTTACAGATCAGTGGGCCATTTTTAGCAATCGTAATATCGAGAAAATTATCAGGCTTCTCTGATGATGTTTCGTGCCCGGTATTTTCATTATCTAAATCTTTGTTCCATTTGTAAGTCAGCGCATTGGTGGGGCATTGGTCAACCACTTTGATGATTTCTTCTGTAGAAGCACCCTCCATATTTACCCACGGACGTTTCGACGGATTGAAAACAGTCCTTAGTCTCATAAAACAAATGGTAGAATGTATACATTCGGAAGGTCGCCAAAATACGGTTATTTCATTATTGGTGTATTCTCTGTTGTTAGGATTGGCCATAATTGTCATTATAAAAAAGGAAATGATTATTCCTGCAGCAAATATAATTATTTTTAGAAATACAAAATAATACCAAACAATTAAAGTCATATTTAATAAATGTAATCAATTTGATCGATGTGACTCAAGAAAACAATAAGTAGCACTGGTTGCTTAATGCTTTTCCGGTAAATATTTCCAATAGCGGCGGGGAAGAAAATGCATCATTAAACGGGTGTTCTTTCTTTCCGGGATATTGATCGCTTTATAATAGGTTTTCCAGAGTTTTTGATAAAGGTCCTCATCTTCCGATCTGATGTGGTGGCTTATTCTTCCGTTAAGCTGGTTGAATTGTTTTTCTGTAAGGACAATTTCCCGGATCCCGGATGGATCAAAATAGATACCTTTATCCCTCTTGGTATCATAGATCACCCATTTTTGATCAGCATATCGGCTTGCAAAATGAGGGGCTAATAATGAAAGAATATTAAAAACAGGATCGATGGCAGAAAAAAATAACCCGTCGGATGTTTCCTGGAAACGGACAAAACCCTTGAAACGATGCGCTTCATACCTGACCTTTCTGGCGATATTGAATAAATCAAAGGCATGTTCATCGAGCAGGTTTCTGGAATAGTTTCCGGAAGTATCAGCAAATAGTTTTTCGAGGTAATAAAATATTTTGAGCTCAATATCCGGTAATTCGGAGGCAAAGGCGGTATATAACATCTGCGATACGCTTGTGCCGGACCGGGTAATGATGCTTTGCCATACTCTTTCGCTCTTTATTTCATCCGTGATGATCTGTTTGGTAGTATCGAAGAAGGTCGGATGCCACTTCTGTTCTTTCACGATCTGTACAGGTCTTTCCTTTGACACATATGACTCAAATACCACAGATAAAAGTCCGTCAAAGCTGCCGTCATACATATACACCATAGCCTGTAGAGCAAAGATTAAAATAAAGATAACTGCACATACTGTTGCTGGACCTGTTCAGGTACATGAAGCTTTCTGCGGATGAGGGAAGGAGACAGTCCGGCAAGTTGTGAAGGTAATTCTTTGGTAGTGATAAAAAATTTTGCACGGTTCAGGGCTACCCGCATCTTCTTGAGATGCGCCAAAGTAATATGTCCGAATCGTCGGTTATGAACGATTAATTTGGCTGAACGCACACCGATGCCGGGAACCCTCAGGATCATCTCATAATCGGCGGTATTCAGATCTATTGGGAAGAGATACGGATGACGCAATGCATAAGCCAATTTAGGATCAATATCCGTATCGAGCTGAGGGTGTTCGTCATTAACAATTTCATTACATTGGAATTCATAGAAACGCATCAGCCAGTCTGCCTGGTACAGACGATGTTCCCGCAGCAGAGGTGCCTGTTTCAGCATGGGCAACCTTTCATCTGAGGCATTAACAGGAATAAATCCTGAATAGTAAACCCGCTTTAGATGCTGGTCATTGTAGAATCCTGAAGCGAGGGTTAAAATCTGCTTATCATTATCAGAGGTAGCGCCAATGATCAATTGGGTGCTTTGTCCTGCAGGGACAAAATGGGGAGCTTTCCGGAATTTTCTTCTGGCTTCTTTATGGTCGATGATCGATTCCTTGATCTGGTTCATCGGATGATACACACTGGGGAAATTTTTTTCAGGAGCCAGTAACTTGAGGTTGTTTTCAGAAGGTATTTCTATGTTTACGCTCATCCTGTCGGCATAAAGCCCTGCTTCATGAACCAACCCGGGACTGGCGCCCGGGATGGCTTTCAAGTGTATATAACCGCCAAAACGATGTTCCTGTCTCAACGATTTAGCAACACGGAGTAATGCTTCCATTGTGTAATCCGGGTTCCGGATCACGCCCGAACTGAGAAACAATCCCTCGATATAATTACGCCGGTAAAAATTAATGGTGAGCTCAACCAGCTCGGTTACTTTCAGTGTGGCTCTGCGGATGTCATTACTACGCCGGTTAATGCAGTATGCGCAATCATAAATACAGACATTGGTCAACAACACTTTAAGCAAGGAGATGCAACGTCCATCTTCTGAGAAAGAATGACAAATTCCCATTGGTGCGGCATTACCCAATCCTTTCCCATCATTCGGGCGGTTACTTCCGCTCGATGAACAGGAAACATCATATTTTGCCGAATCAGCTAAAATATGTAATTTATTTAGGGTTTTGTCATTCATATAATTATATTTCGCCAAAAAGACAACTTATTGCAAATAAGCATTAAGAAGTCTTTTGTACATTTTCAAATATACAAAAATAATGCGTCCAAATTTCAGTAATTAGCATAACAGAAAATGAAAATATTCTTCGGGGCTTATAACACAAACAGAACGGAATGTTAAATTTATTTCTTATTTTTTAAACTTTCCGTTCTGTTGTTTTTTTGATTTATCCCTCTTTGGAAATTGGCTGTGCAAAGGCAACTACATCCTTGTCCGTGATGACTTTATCGCAAAGGATGATCAATCGTTCTATAACATTCCTGAATTCACGGATATTCCCGGTCCAGTTGATCTTTTGTAATTCGGCAATGGCTTCCTGGGTGATCTCTTTAGGAGGCATACCATATTCTGCGCAGATTTGCTTGATGAAATGATCGGCTAATAAAGGAATGTCCTCTATTCTTTCATTTAAAGTCGGAACACGGATCAATATAACACTTAACCGATGGTACAAATCCTCGCGAAACTGGCTTTTTTCTATGGCTACCTTGAGGTCTTTATTCGTAGCTGCGATAATTCGCACATCCACTTTTATCTCCTTATCACTTCCTACGCGGGAAATTTTATTTTCCTGCAATGCCCTTAATACTTTAGCTTGGGCTGATAGGCTCATATCGCCGATCTCATCAAGGAAAATAGTTCCTTTGTTGGCCGCCTCGAATTTCCCTTTTCTGTCTTTGTAGGCGGATGTAAACGAACCTTTTTCGTGTCCGAATAACTCACTTTCTATCAATTCAGAAGGTATCGCGGCACAATTGACCTCCACGAACGGTCCGCCTGCCCTGGAACTTTTTTCATGCAGCCACCTGGCGACAAGTTCCTTACCCGTCCCATTGCTTCCTGTGATCAGGACACGGGCATCGGTGGGTGCTACGCGCTCAATAATTTCAATAACATTTTTAATGGCAGAAGATTCGCCGATGATTTCATATGTTTTATTAACACGGCGTTTCAGCACTTTTGTTTCCGTAACCAATTCCTTCTTTTCTATGGCATTACGGATAGTGATCAATAACCGGTTAAGGTCCAGCGGCTTTTCAATAAAGTCAAAGGCGCCTTTTTTTATGGCTTCCACAGCTGTATCTATGTTGCCATGTCCGGATATCATTACTACAGGAGCATCGCCGGGCATGTCCAGGATTTTTTCCAGTACTTCCATCCCATCCATATTCGGCATCTTGATATCGCATAAAACCAGTTCGTATTTGCCTTTACCGAACATTTCAATTCCTTCGATACCATCGACAGCTGTATCTACTTCATGGTTTTCATATTCCAATACTTCTTTTAGGGTATTGCGAATGCTGCGTTCATCATCAATGACTAATATTTTTGCCATCTGTACAAAATTATTATAGTGTTAGTCTCTTCTTACTATTGTCAATATTCATTATAAATCACGAATCCAAATATTCCTAAAGCTAACCGCATCTCCATGATCCTGAAGGATAATGGGTAATTTTCCGTGTGGCTTATAAGCAGGGAGTCCGATGTATTCGGTATTTCCCTTTATCTCTGTATGATTTTGTACGACCACGCCGTTTTGTATCACTGTTATATATGCCGGAGTGACTACTTCTCCTTTTCCATTGAATTCAGGGGCTGTATATATGATATCATATACCTGCCATTCTCCCGGTTTACGGCATACATTTACCAGAGGAGCGGTTTGCTTGTATATGCTTCCTGCCTGTCCGTTAGAATAGGTCTTATTGTCGTAATTATCAAGAACCTGGAGCTCATAACGGCTTTGTAGAAAGATACCACTGTTACCACGTCCCTGGCCGGTTTTTTTCGGATTGACTTCTGCAGGTGTTCTCCATTCGATATGTAACTGGCAGCTACCAAAGACTTTTTTCGTTTGAATCGCCTTAGCGCCACCGACAACAGTCATGATATCTTTTTCAATTTTCCATTTGGGTTCCGTACCATCCTGGCAGACCCATTCCGATAAATCTTTACCATTGAAAAGGACAATAGCATCTGATGGCGGTTTGGTTCCTTCGCCCGGAGTAATGATCTCAGGTTGATTGTTCCAGTATTCGGTGTGTTCAGGTTTCCATTTGAGATCCTGCGCAAAAATTTGTCCTACAAAAAAAGAAACAGTCAATAAAGCAATGTATTTTTTCATGGTTGATGTTTTTTGAATTTAGCGGATAAAGGTACGTATTTTTCAAATACGACGGAATGTAGGTTTTTAAATTAAAGATCATGAGTATATCTTATCCGGTGGAAATGTTAATTCATCCTTCATTATTTTGAAGATCCGGAAAATAATTGACTGAAATAAAACAACAGTATATTGTTTTATTTTAATTTTTGTTCATATAATTCTGTATCTTGTGTAAATGTGTGCTTTAATTTTGATATTGAGTGATGATTTGTTATAAAAAATGAAATAAATGTGTTTTTTGTTAAAAATAAAATAATTTAACAATTGATTTAGTTTTAAATTGAAACTATAAGATGATTTGTGGTAATAAAATATCATAATTATTACATAAAAAACATCGTTTTATCTAATTTTGCGATATAATAATTTCATTCAGTAAATTTATAATATTTTGCTGTAATCAGTATGAAATATATATCACAAATAGTCAATCATATATATGAACACACTTTATCAACCGGAATTTGAACACGATGCCTGTGGTGTAGGTTTACTGGCAAATATTAATGGCGACAAATCCCATGAGATCGTCGATAAGGGTTTGCAGGTGCTGGAGCATATGTTACACCGCGGAGCCGAAAATGCCGATAACAAAACCGGCGATGGTGCAGGTATCATGCTGCAGATTCCTCATGAGTTTATTCTTTTGCAGGGAATACCAGTACCCGAACGTGGGAAGTATGGCACCGGACTGATATTTCTTCCTAAGGAAGAGGAGCAGGCAGAATTGTGTCTTACAGTGTTGCGTGAAACTGTGGAAAAGGAAGAACTAAGATTACTGGCAGTACGTGATGTCCCTGTCAATAGCGGTATCCTGGGTGAAATGTCGCGCGATAATGAACCGTCCATCAAACAGATATTTGTAGTAGGAGAGGACCGATCTGAAATACTCGAACGGAAATTATATATTGTCCGTCGTAAACTGGAAAAAAAAGTGTTGAAATCGACACTGGCACACAAACGTAGTTTTTATGTAGTCAGCCTGTCGACCCGGCGGATCGTTTACAAAGGAATGCTGACCTCCGTACAGTTGCGTGATTATTTTCCGGATCTGTCTGATCCGTATTTTACAAGCGGTCTGGCTTTGGTACATTCACGCTTCAGTACCAATACCTTTCCTTCATGGGATCTGGCCCAACCTTTCCGTCTGATCGGGCATAACGGCGAAATCAATACCATACGGGGCAACCGTTACTGGATGGAAGCCCGGGAAAGCATTCTGCAATCCGGATCACTGGGAAATGTAGAGGATATTTTTCCTATTGTACAGGCCGGGATGAGTGATAGCGCTTCACTGGACAATGTGCTGGAATTCCTGGTAATGTCGGGTAAGAGCCTGCCTCATGCTTTGGCTATGTTGGTTCCGGAAAGCTGGAATGCAAAAAATCCGATCTCCGACGACCTGAAAGCATTTTATGAATACCACAGTATCCTGATGGAGCCTTGGGACGGGCCGGCCACACTGCTTTTCACCGATGGGCGTTATGCCGGTGGAATGCTCGACAGGAACGGATTACGACCTGCACGTTACCTGATTACCAGGAGCGGGGTGATCGTGGTGGCTTCCGAAGCCGGGGTATTGCCTTTCGAGGCATCCGATATTAAAGAGAAAGGGCGTTTACAACCCGGTAAAATGCTGATGATCGATACGCAGGAAGGGACGGTACATTATGATGCCGAGCTAAAAGAAGAACTGGCAAAAGCTTATCCGTACGGGGAATGGTTATCGAAAAACCGTATTGTTTTGTCCGACATTTCATCCGGCCGTACTGTCAAACAGCATGTGGAGCAATTTCCCGGGCTACTGAAGGCATTCGGGTATACACAGGAAGATATCGAAAAGATCATGTTGCCGATGGCAGTGGATGGTAAAGAACCGGTAGGTTCCATGGGAAATGATACCCCGCTGGCTGTATTGTCCGGTAAGCCTCAGCGATTGTTTGCTTATTTCCGGCAATTATTTGCACAGGTAACCAATCCACCAATTGATCCTATCCGTGAAGAGTTGGTAATGTCTTTGTCTATGTATATCGGGTGCCAGGAAACCAATATCCTGGAGCCATCGCCGGACTTATGTAAAATGGTGAAATTCAAAAGCCCGGTCATCAATAACCGTGATCTGGATATTTTGCGGCATCTGGGCTATAAAGGTTTCCGCACCTTGACGCTTCCGATGCTGTTTGATGCATCCGAACAGGCAAAGGGGATGGAACAGGCGTTGGCCAGGATCTGTCGGCAAGCCGAAAAAGCAGTGGATGACGGTTATAATTATGTGATCCTCAGTGACCGTGGCGTAAATGAACGGCAAGCAGCAATCCCATCATTGCTGGCTGTTTCGGCTGTTCATCATTACCTGATCGATAAGCGTAAGCGGATGCAGATCGCCATTATGGTGGAAAGTGCCGAACCGCGCGAAGTGATGCATTTTGCGTTGTTGTTTGGCTTCGGCGCCAGCGGTGTGAACCCGTATATGGCTTTTGCTGTGTTGGATGACCTGGTGAAACGGCATGAGATACATCTGGATTATGCCACTGCCGAAAAGAACTATATCAGGTCCGTTAATAAAGGATTGTTGAAAGTGCTGTCAAAAATGGGTATCTCTACCTTACGTAGTTATCGTGGGTCGCAAATTTTTGAGGCCGTTGGTATCGGCCAGAAATTACTTGACCGGTATTTTCGCGGTATGATATCGCGTATCGGTGGTATTGACCTGAAAGATATCACTATCGATACACTTATTCACCATTACGAAGGATTTTCGGATAAACAGAAGTTGGATAAGTTGAAAAACATCGGCTTGTATGCTTACCGTCGTGACGGCGAATACCATGCATGGAATCCCGAAACTATTTCAAAGCTGCAAATTGCTACCCGCTTGGGTGACTATGATCGCTTTAAAGAATATAGTTCGATTGTTGATGGGAAGTCGACACCTGTATTTTTAAGGGATTTCCTGGATTTTAAACGTAATCCGATCGACATATCTGAAGTGGAACCTGTTGAGGCCATTACACGCCGTTTTGTGACAGGCGCCATGTCTTATGGGTCTATTAGTAAGGAGGCACATGAGGCTTTGGCTATTGCCTTAAACACACTGAATGGCCGGAGTAATACGGGCGAAGGAGGCGAAAATGCCGATCGTTTTAATATCGGTGCAGACGGATTGAACCGTCGCAGTGCGATCAAACAGATCGCTTCGGGCCGTTTTGGCGTGACGGCGGAATATCTGGTCAATGCCGATGAACTGCAGATTAAAATTGCACAGGGTGCTAAACCGGGAGAAGGCGGCCAGCTGCCCGGCTTTAAAGTGGATAAAATTATTGCGGCGACCCGTCATTCCCTCCCCGGGATCACACTGATCTCACCACCGCCGCATCATGATATTTATTCCATAGAAGATCTGGCACAACTGATTTTTGACCTGAAAAACGTGAATCCACAGGCAAAGATCAGTGTCAAGCTGGTATCTGAAAGTGGTGTGGGTACGGTTGCTGCCGGAGTAGCTAAAGCCAAAGCCGACCTGATCGTGATCAGTGGTGCGGAAGGCGGAACCGGCGCCAGTCCGGTAAGTTCTATCCGCCATGCCGGAATGCCTTGGGAATTAGGGTTGGCTGAAACACAACAGACGTTGGTGATGAACAATCTGCGCGGAAATGTAGTATTGCAGACCGACGGGCAGCTCAAAACCGGAAAAGACATCATTATCGCAACTTTACTGGGAGCCGAAGAATACGGTTTTGCTACCAGCGCCCTGATCGTGCTCGGTTGTGTAATGATGCGTAAATGCCACTTGAACACTTGTCCGGTAGGTATTGCCACACAGGATGAGCGATTGCGGCAGCGATTCAAGGGTGAATATGAATATGTGGTGAACTTTATGACTTTCCTGGCGCAGGAAGTCCGTGAGTATTTGGCTGAAATGGGTTTCCGGAGCATCGATGAGATAATCGGGCGCAGTGATCTGCTGGAACTAAGGAAGTTCGAAGAGCATCCCAAAGCACAGAAGCTGGATTTCTCCAAGCTTTTGTATTTCCCCGAAGAAACGTCCCATGCGCTCCGCTGGGAAAAGGAACAGGACCACAAAATAGATGAGGTACTTGACCTGCAGCTGATCAGGAAAGCACGTCCTGCGCTGGAAAAATCACTTCCGGCGGAGATGGATAGTCTGATTTCCAATATCGACCGGTCGGTAGGTGCCATGCTTTCCGGAAAGGTGGCCAAACGATACGGGAGTATGGGCTTGCCGGACAGTACGATCACTGTTGCCTTCAAGGGATCTGCCGGACAGAGTTTCGGCGCTTTTCTTGCTGCCGGCATCACTTTCCGGCTGGAAGGGGAAGCCAATGATTATCTCGGCAAGGGATTATCCGGAGGACGTATTGTTGTGCTACCACCCAAAGGCAGCATTTTTGCCCCTGAAAACAACATTATCGCAGGGAATACACTGTTATATGGAGCTACTTTAGGCGAAGTATACATCAACGGACGTGTCGGTGAGCGTTTCTGTGTCAGGAACAGTGGCGCAATAGCAGTGGTGGAAGGCGTAGGTGATCACTGTTGCGAATATATGACAGGAGGAAGGACGGTAGTGTTGGGAAGTACCGGGAAGAATTTTGCTGCCGGTATGAGCGGAGGCGTTGCCTATGTGTATGATCCCGATGGAACCTTCGATTATTTCTGTAATATGGAAATGGTAGAGTTATCGCTGATTGAAGACAAAACAGATGACCAGGAACTGTTCAGGCTGATCTCGGCACATGCACACCATACAAAGAGCCCGCTGGCACTTCGTATGGTGGGTGACTGGGAGAACCACCTGAAACATTTCCTGAAAGTGATGCCGATCGAATATAAAAAAGTACTTCATGATGAAGCCATGGAAGCCATCAGGAAAAAGATCGCACAAGTGGAATACGATTATTAATGGAGAATGGAAAATGTTGGGAACGAACAAAAATGTTCATTCCTGGTTTTCCTCTTCAAATTTCCACTATCCATTATTCTCAATTTTTAATTCTCAATTTTCAATTCTAAAAATGGGTAACCCGAAAGCATTTTTAACCATTCCCCGCAAAGAGGCGGGATATAGGCCTATATTGGAACGCATCACGGATTTTGGTGAAGTGGAACAGACCCTGAATAGCGATGACCGTATCCTGCAGGGGTCACGGTGTATGGAGTGTGGTGTTCCGTTTTGCCACTGGGCCTGTCCGATTGGTAACTGTATGCCCGAATGGCAGGATTCCTTGACTAAAGGAAAATGGCAGGAGGCATATGAACGGCTGGCAGCTACCAATAATTTTCCCGAATTTACAGGACGCGTATGTCCGGCACTGTGTGAGAAAAGTTGCGTACTGGCTATGACAGACCAGGCTGTCACTATACGGGAAAACGAAGCAGCCATTGCCGAACATGCCTTCCATGAAGGGTATGTAAAACCACGTATCCCACAAAAAAGAACCGGAAAAAAAGTGGCTGTGATCGGATCCGGGCCTGCCGGCCTCTCTGTGGCGGATATGCTTAACCGGCAGGGACATTGTATTACGGTTTTTGAAAAAGACGAAGCTCTGGGAGGATTATTGCGTTTTGGTATTCCTGATTTTAAACTGAATAAGGAAATTATCGACCGGAGGCTGGGAATACTCCGTGAAGAAGGGATTGAATTCAAAACCGGCATAAACATCGGAAAGGACATCAGCCATGAGCAACTCCTGAAAAAATACGATGCCATCTGCCTGGCAGTCGGTGCGGGACATCCCCGCGATCTTCCGGTAGAGGGGAAGAAACTAAAAGGAATACATTTCGCTTTGGAACTGTTGCAACAACAGAACCGGGTTGTGGCGGGGGAGGTCATTTCGAAAGAACACCTGATCTCTGCAAAAGGAAAGCATGTTGTGGTGATTGGCGGGGGAGATACCGGTTCCGATTGTGTGGGTACTTCCGTACGCCATAAGGCGGCTCAAGTCACACAAATAGAGATCATGTCCCAGCCACCCGGATCATATAATCCGGAAACACCGTGGCCACTCTATCCGAATGTGTTGAGAACATCCAGTTCCCATAAAGAGGGATGCTTGCGCCGTTGGAACCTGGCTACAAAACGGTTTATCGGGGAAAAAGGAAAAGTAACCGGTGTGGAAGTAGCCGAAGTTGTATGGAGTAAAGACAAAACCGGACGTATGCTAATGAAGGAAACAGGAAAAACAGAGATCATCAAAGCCGACCTGGTATTATTGTCCATGGGTTTTATCCACCCGGTCCATGAAGGCTTACTGGATAGCCTGGGAGTTAAGTATGACGGACGGGGTAATGTTCAGTCGGTTATACCCGGCCGGACATCAGTGGATAAAATTTTTGTTGCAGGAGACGCCACGCTGGGAGCCAGTCTTGTTGTGCGGGCAATTCAATCGGGTAGGGAAGCCGCCGAAGCCATCGGACGGTTCCTGGAAAATAGTTAAAGAGTCCGGTTTATTATGAACCTATATGCTATTTTTATAGTTTGAAGGTGTAAAAATTTTCGGCTTTTATAAAACCAAAATCTTTATACAGGTATTCTCCCGCTTTTGAAGCGCTGACTCTCAAAATCCCGATTCTGCGTGCTTTTGCTTCGTCGACAATGATTTTCAGCAGATGACTTGCAAAGCCCTTTCTTCTGTGTCCCTCTTCTGTAAACACATTACAAACTTCTCCGATTAAACCGCTTGTATTTTGATAATACGGCGGTTTTTTGCTAAAGGCAATTCCACAAGTCGAAACTATCTTACCGTTTACTTCGGCAACCCACGCAATAAAAGAACCATCAGCGATTGCAGATGTATAATAGCCAGACAGATCTTTGCTTATATCGATATCCAAAGCCGAGCCTTCAGCTAAAAGTTGCTCCATACGCAAGACTACAAGCTCCTTTACATCAGCATGCGTTGCTATCCTATAAATAACTTCCATTTATTTTATCTATTATAAATATATTACTTAGCCGGTGAATGACGATCATTTCATCTCTATATCCTCGACAAATCCTTGTATAATCATATTGTCCTGAGAAACAGGATTCCCGTTAAACGAGACATTTTCAAACAATACCCGGCTTATCTTGTGTTCCCGGTCATGTCCTTTCAGTTCGATGTCTGGGGATCTTCCGGAAGCATGTATATTTTTGAACACTACATCGTGTATGTTTCCTCTTTCCTGGTCTTTTGACCACACTGCTTCGCCTAACCACAATGAGATAAACCTCCGGCTCTCTTCGATACGAATGTCTTCAAAACGTATGTTGCTGATGGTGGCTGCATCCGAATGAAAAATACGTAACGCCCATTCTCTCCCCTGGTCATGGATCACATCACAATTCCTGAATGTAACCTGATCCACATTGTTGGTTAATTCGGCACCGATACTCAGGGCGTGTGCTACTTCGTTCCATAATACGCAATCCTGTACGAGGATACGGCCTGCCGGCCCCTCATGGTTCAGTGTCTTTACAACGACAAGGTCATCAAGTGTACGTATAAAGCAATCGTTTACAGTAATATCATGACTGCTGCAGATATCTATTCCGTCTGAATTGGCGCGGTATCCCAGTATCTTTATATTGTTTACCGTTACATTTTCAGCGCTGAAGATGGGGATGGTCCAGGTACTGGGATCCCGTAAGATGATACCCTCCACTTCGATGTTTTCACCTTTTATATTGATCATATTTCTGGCATGGGTAGTACAGCCGGTAGCATCCAGTATCCCGCGTCCACGGACTTTGATATTTTTCCCCCTTAATTCCAGGGTAGGCGTATAGCCGCGTAATCCGCTGTAACTACTGATCCAATATTTTTCTTCGGGATCGATAATGGCCCTGACTACGGCTCCTCCGGCAATATATACGGTTTTATTATCGCTCACTCTCAGATGACTGATCTCGTGTATGCCCGGACCAAAATAGATGACATCCGGATCGTCTTTTTCTGGTATGTCGGTTTCAAACGGGTTGGCGAAAATGTGGAGGCAATGGATCCAGTCATCGTTGATCTCAATGGTTAACTTACGGGGCTGGTCCAGATTAAAAGAGATCGTATTTCCATTGATATCGGGAACCATACCTAATGAAGAAGGTAATATTTTCGCGGAACGGATCTTTGAATCCACTGAAACACTGATCTTAACCGGGCCATTCATGTCAAAATAAGCAAATGAGGCCGTATCATGGTAAAGAGCAGAATTGGCTTTGTCATCCATGGCCAGCCATCTTGACCTGTCGTCTTCCGGAGCTATTCTTGCCTGATATACAGGAATTTTTTCGCCTTCCACTTTAACTTCATACGCTGTGCTTAATTCTTCACCTTCAGGGGCAGGGTATATCTTTATATGGTTATCTTTATTCGCACAGGAACAGGATATACATGCAATAAGGATCAATAGCCAAATTTTATTTTTCATCTGTTTATATTTTATTTTTTTAAGGTCAGATGCAATACGCCATAGATAATCATTACGGTGGGTGAACAGTAATGTTCATGGCTATTTCATAGTGGAAAGAATTTAAGTGCCGGTCTTGTTACAAAAGCTACCGGATGATTTCTGAAAAACTATTTAAAGGTAATCCCAAAAACTAACTTTTAAGCACTCAGTGCCATTAATTGTTTTCTTAAGTCGCATTGATTATGATTATTAATATGAAATTAATTTATTGGTATTACTTAATTCTGTCAAAGATAAGACCCTTTTTACCAACTTTTAACCAGTCACCAATAAAATTCTTATCATGTTTTTGTTTTGGTATGAATACGCTCTTTCTTCCAATATATGTTATAGACGGATCAAATTCTTGAGTTAAAGTTTTATATTTGCTACATCCTTAACAATTGTACAAATCTCCAATAGATATTCGGATAATATATGCACATGTTTATGAAACAACTTATTGCTGTGACAAGCCTTTTGATCTTGTTTTTTACTATTGCCTGCAACAGTAAACGAGAACTTACTTTTTCCAAAGCTACTTATGTCGCACGTGTAACAGGTGATGTACTTGCCGGAGAGATGGAGGAGTTTCCGAATTCCAACAGAACCGGTGAAGATTTTAATATAGGAGCTACTGATCTCGGGATCATTTGGGAAATGAAAAACGGCGAATATGGTATTTTTTTCGGTGATACATATGGAAGGGATCATTTTAAAGATATGGGTGATGGAAAAGTACCCAATTATAGTGATTGGAGATGTAATGTGCTTGTCTTTTCCAATGACCGGAACCTGGAAGACGGGTTGACGTTCGATGGGGCGGCAATGGATCCGACCGGATCAGCACGTGAAATTATATATGGAGCCAAAGACCAGTCGGGTACCGGTGACTGGACCTCTATACCCACAGGGGCGATCTGCGCCAACGGGATAGATTATGTCCATTATATGAATGTGAAAAATTGGCTCAAGGATAATGACTGGATCAGTAATTATTCCGGTTTGTACCGTTCGAGAGATAGTGGCCGGAACTGGGAGAAATGTGAAAATATGTATTGGGATTCCGGCAGTAATTTTGGACAGGTAGGCTATTGGAAAAAAGACGGTTATGTTTATATGATGGGTACTGAGACCGGCAGGAAATCAACAGCCCGGGTAGCCCGCTTCAGGGAAGGTGATATAGAGGAACAGGATCAGTATGAGTATTGGAATGAAATTGAAAAAAAATGGATAAAAGGCGATGAATTAAGGGCGACCGATTTGTTCGAGGATACGGTTGGCGAATTATCTGTTATCTACCATAAAAAAAGCAGAAAATGGATCGTCACTTATTTCTGCGGACAACGTTACAATATCACTGTCCGGTATGCCGATAACATTACAGGCCCATGGAGCGAGCCGCAGGAACTGGCGCATGGTAGTGAATTCCCCCAGTTATACGGATCATTCATCCATCCTTTGTCTGCCGATGGCGATCATCTTTATTTTCTGATGTCGCGCTGGGCTCCGTACAATGTTTTTCTGATGAAGTCGGAAGTTAAATGATATTGTTACCATTCCAAAAAGATAGAATTAAAATATGGGCCTGAGTGTGGAAAAAGATCAACTTGTTCAACCATCCGGGGAATGTACCGGATTCCTCCGGCAGGTGGCGGCTTATTTGCATCGGGCATATGGCGAACAATTGCACCGGTTTTGTATCGTTTTTCCGAATATCCGGGCCGGGTTGTTTTTCAGGAAGTATCTTGCCGCTCTGTCTGACAGGCCGGTGTGGAGCCCTGCGTTCCGTTCCATGAATTCATTGATGGAAGAAATAGCCGGCTGGACGGAATCCGACCGGGTCGGGATGGTATTCGATTTGTATCAGGCTTACCGGGAACATAAACCAACTGCTGAAAGTTTCGATGAATTTTATTTCTGGGGTGAAATGTTGCTGGATGATTTTGACGATATCGATAAACATCTGGTAGATGCCCGGGACCTGTTCCGGAACGTTTCCGACCTCAAAGAGATAGATCAGTTATTCGATTATTTGTCGGAAGACCAAAAGAACGCTATCCGTATTTTCTGGCAGGATTTCAATGGAGGGAAGACAGGTGCCCTGAAAGCGGACTTTGCAACCGTATGGCCTTCACTTCACCTGATCTATCATTCTTTTAAGAAACGGTTGCAGGATAAGTCGTTGGGTTATGAAGGCATGATACAACGGGAAGCGGTAAGGTTGATCCGTAGTAATAAAGCCGGAAATACCGGATATGAACGATATGTATTTATCGGCTTCAATGCGTTGAATCCCTGTGAAAAATATTTTTTCAAATCGCTGCAGAAACAGGATAAAGCCATGTTCTTCTGGGATTATGACGACTATTACCTGAACCACAAATGGCATGAAGCCGGAATATTTATGCGGGAAAATATCCGTCAGTTCCCTTCTGAATGGCACATTGATTCACAGAACCTGACGGACAAGGCCAAAGAGATGGAGGTTATTTCAGTTCCTTCCGAAACGGGGCAGGCAGGAATGGCCGGGCAGATACTGAACGGGATGCCTGCAGGTATCGATTGGGACCGTACGGCCGTGGTGCTGCCCGACGAGCATTTATTGTTGCCGGTACTTTCGTCTATTCCACAGGAAATAAGGGATATCAATATTACCATGGGGTATCCTTTTGTTTTTTCTCCGGCCAACAGCCTTTTCGAGCGGCTGGCCCTGTTACAACAAAGAGTACGTATTTATTCCGGGGTGGTCAAATTTTACCATCATGATGTAAATATGGTTTTACACCATCCATATATTCAGAATATTGCATCAAAAGAGGCTGATGAGGCCATTCGGGATACCGTGGAACATAACCGGATCTATGTATCCGTGGAGGAAATGACCGATCATCCGTTATTCCGTATGTTATTCCGGAAGTGTTCGGGTGCAGGGGATTTTATCGCTTATTTGCTGGAAGCCGCTTCGGAAATCATCGGATGGATCAAAAAAAATGAAGATACAGAGGCGCATATCTCCGCCAACGAACAATACCAGTTGGAATACCTGTATACATTTTATACCTCACTGCAAAGGATCGGGGACATATTTTCTTCGGAACAGATCGATATGGAGGTCCATGTATTTTGCCGTTTGATGCGTAAAGTTTTTGCCTCGCTCAAAATTCCTTTCAGCGGGGAACCGCTTAAAGGGCTTCAGGTGATGGGAATGCTCGAGACACGGGTGCTCGATTTTGAACATGTCATCATCCTGTCGATGAACGAGGGTATTATCCCGAAGCCCAATCCCCGCCAGTCTTTTATTCCCTATAATCTTCGTAAGGGTTTTGGGTTGACGACCTCCGAACGTTACGATGCCATCAGCGCTTATCATTTTTATCGTTTGATCCAGAGGGCGTCAAATATCCATTTGATCTACAATTCGGCGGCAACCGACCGGAATACGGGTGAGATGAGCCGCTTTATCAGCCAGTTGATCTATGAACCTGCATTTGAAGTACGGAAACGGGATATTACTTTTCATGTTCGTACCCAGGACGACAGGGAGATCATTCACGAAAGGACAGCAGATATTAGGAAATTACTGGCTTTATATTGTTCTCAGGGTGAGGGAAAAAGAATGTTGTCTCCCAGCGCTTTGAATACTTACCTGGATTGCCGCCTGCGTTTTTACTTCCGTTATATCGAGGGATTGGAGGAACAGGAACAGGTCATCGATGAGATCGACCCTTCTGTATTCGGGTTGTTGTTGCATAAAACCATGGAAGATCTTTACCGTCCGTACCTGAACGAAGTGATGTCTGTAGAATTGCTCACGCAGATACAAAAGAATACATCCCTGATCGATGAGACCCTGTTGAAAGCCTTTGCAGAACATTATTTTCATTCCCGGCATGTCGATGAAAGCGATATTACCGGACGGAATATCATTATCCGGGAAGTGTTGCTGAAATATATCCATCGGGTAATAGAGGTGGATAAAGCTGCGGCTCCGTTCACACTGCTGGGATTGGAAGAAAAACTGAATATTCCTGTTCCGGTCAGCAGTATTTCTTCTTCTGCTACCGTGAACATGTACGGCATCATTGATCGTATCGAATGCAGGAATGAGGCATTGTATATTATTGACTATAAAACAGGGAATGCCAGCCGGAAATTCAGGTCCGTTCCCGATCTGTTTGACCGCAATAAGAACGGAAATCACGCTGTGATGCAGACACTGGTATATGCCTGTATGGCGAAGCTGGTTTATCCCGGATACCGGAAGATCAATTCAGGATTGTATGTGGTCAAGGATCTGTTCCGGGAACCGGATTATGATCCGAGGATCTCTATCATAAGACAGGATCCTTTGGATAATTACTTTGATGTGTCCAAAGAGTTCGAATACCTGTTGAATGAATTACTGGCGGAAATGTTTCTCAGTGATGTTCCTTTTACACAAACCCCGGATGAAAAGAAATGCCTGAATTGTCTGTATGCGGATATTTGCCACAGGAAACGGGGATAAATACATGAAGCTGCGATGGAGAAATAAATATATGTATAAGAATAACCATAAAAATTTGACAACAATGAAATTCAGTAACGTAAGATTATTAGTAAAGGATTTTGCTAAATGTTTTAAGTTCTACTCTGAAAAACTTGGATTGGAACCGGCCTGGGGTGATGAGAGCAGTGGATATGCCAGTTTTAAGGTAGCAGACGGGATAGAAGGTTTCGCTCTTTTTGTATCCGATTGGATGGCACCGTCTGTAGGTAATGCGAATAAAGAATTGCCTGTAGGATTCCGGGAGAAGTCACTTGTGTCATTCAGTGTGGATAATGTTGATGACACTTATGTAGCTTTGAAAGCAAAGGGTGTGATATTTGTTAATGAACCTACCGATATGGCTGATTGGGGGATGCGCACGGTACATTTGCGCGATCCTGAAGATAATTTAATAGAACTTTTTTCACCATTGGCTTCGGACCAATGGAGTGAAGAGCTAATAGAAGAAAATAAAAGATACGAGTAAACAGGGTTTACATTGGTAGTATTTACAATAAAGCGGGAAATCTAAGATATTATGAGATTTCCCGCTTTATTGATAAAATAAGGTTTTCAGGTGTATTGGAATAGGACCCGTCAACGCCCACGGAACGGTAAAATCCTAAAAAGACAGGAGAAGCCAACAAAAGACAAAAAGTCTGTTAGTCAGTAGATTAACAGACTTTTTTTTATTCTACCCTCGGACAAGAAAAGACAGTTTAGGACAGCAGTCGAGTGAGTAAAAAGTGAGTAAAACCACTTGCTGAATTTTACTCACTTTTAAGCGGATTATTAGCTGGTAGCTAATGACTTATAATGACCTAACTTGGCTTTTTTGAGAGCTTCATTCTTTAAGGTTCAGTGAGTAATTTTGTCGAATTATTAAAAAGAATGAGCAATGAAAAGTACGTATCGAATCCTTTTCTTAATCAGAAAGAGAGACTTAAACAAGGATGGACTCGCCAATATCATGGTTAGAATAACAATTAGCGGAGAAAAAGCAGAATTCAGTTCCAAAGAATTTGTCAAGCCTGAAATGTGGAACTCATTGGGCAAAGTCATGGGAAGAACAAAGGAAGCCCAACAAATAAATGATTCGCTGGATAAAATAAAGATTGCTTTGGATAAGCAATACAAAGAAATTCTTGAAAAAGATGGCTATGTTACACCGGATAAACTCCGAGACACCTATCTGGGTAAGATTATTCGTAAACATACCGTCTTATCCCTATATAATATTAAGGTAGAGCAAAAGCGAAATCTTGTCGGAAAAACAATCCGTTGTACCACTCTTTCTAAATATTTGGCTACCCGAAAGCGTGTTGCCGATTTCATGGTGTACAAATATAAGAAAGAAGATATGCCAATCCGCGATGTAGATTTTCAATTTGTGACGGACTATGAGGTTTATCTGAAATCAATCTGCAAATGTGGACATAACTCTACCGTCAAACATTTACGTTACTTGAAGCAAGTAGTTACCAATGCGCTTAAAAACAGATATATTGCCGTTGACCCTTTCGATGATTATACATTAGGATACAAGCCTGTAAAAAAGGAATTTCTGATTGAGCCTGAAATCAAGAAGCTAATGAATAAGAAATTCGAGTCAAAACGACTAGCGGAAGTACGAGATGTATTTTTGTTTCAAATTTTCACTGGGTTAGCCTACATAGATGCCGCCAATCTAACAGAGAATAATATTATAGAAGACGGTTACGGACAGAAATGGATACAACTGACCCGTCAGAAATCTTCTGTTCAGGCTAATATTCCACTATTGGATGTTCCTTTATCTATTCTCAAAAAATATAAAGGATTGAAAAACGGTAAACTGTTACCCATTCATACCAACCAAAAAATGAACGAATATTTGAAAGAAATTGCTTCTTTATGTGGCATAAATAAAAGATTGACAACGCATTGCGGTAGGCATTCGTTCGGAACGATTATGCTGACCAAAGGGGTTTCAATCGAAAGTGTTTCTAAGATGTTAGGTCATACAAATATCACTACAACACAGATTTACGCGAAAGTTCTTAATCAGAAAATATTCACGGAAGTGAATAAGGTCAGAGGAGAATTGGATGGGTTGGCAAAGTATTATAGACAGAGGAAATAATTCCTAAAAACTTAAATTCATTCCCCAAATAATGAAGTTCATCAGAAAAATCAGAAGATTTACCCTGAATTTCCGGCGAAAAATCTACTTTTGAACCATGATACAGATTAAAAAGATAAATATAAAACATATCCTTATTTTTCTGTTTGCCACACTGCTTTATGCTTTGTGTCAAATGCTTTTCAGTGCTATTCTGATGAAAGAAGATTTAGGGGATAAATTTCTGATTCAGCTACTATCCCACTATGTCGTAATCTTTACCATGTGTATCGCAGATTACCTGTTATTACTATTCCTGAATAAGTATATACCCTATTCCAAAAACATATTACTCCGTGTCATAGCAGACTTTGTTGGGGTAATCGTAATATGCCTGATTGTATTGGGTATGTTCAATTACCTGATATATGATGTACTTCTTATTTCAAAAGACGGGCTGCCTTCTTTCCTTGTCAAATTTGCATTTGGGATGACAAACAATATCCCTATCCTGTTGGCATTTGAGCTGATCCACTACTTCCAATCCGAACAAAAAGCCATCGCTGATTCCGAGAAAGCAAAACGTGAAGCATTGCTGTTCGAACATGAAACGCTGAGGTCGCAGATAAACCCGCATTTTCTGTTTAACTCGCTGAATGTATTATCGTCATTAATCTATATGAATCCGGACAATGCGAATAAGTTCACCAAAGCCCTCTCAAAAACTTATCGCTATGTGCTTTCTTTAAACCGCCGACCAATGGTTTCTGTTGAAGAAGATTTGGACGCACTGGAATCATATATCTTCCTAATGGAAATGAGATTTGAAAACTCTTTTACTTTTACGGTAAACAAAACGTGCGCCTGTGAAAAGAAGATGATTATTCCCCTTACCCTGCAATTACTGATAGAGAACGTATTCAAGCATAATGTAGCAACCGAAGAAATGCCATTGGATATAAAAATTACTATCGGGAGTGAATACATTACAGTTGAGAACAATATCCAGCCCTCGAATGATGTGGATAAAGGAGGAATCGGACTGAAATATCTCACAAAGCAATATAAACTGTATGCCAAAGAGGTAGTCGTTGAGCATACTCCCCAAGTGTTTATTGTAAAAATCCCCTATATACAACCATGAAGTACCTGATAGTAGAAGATGAGCGGTTTGCATACGAAGAACTGAAACGCATGATGACGGAGTTACGTCCCGATTATTCGTTGGAGAAGCGGACGAAAACAGTCGTAGACACCATTGCGTTTTTGAAAACTTCTGCTGTCGATCTGATTTTGTTGGATATACGGCTTGCCGATGGCAACTGCTTCGAGATATTCAACCATGTAGAGGTCAGTACGCCTGTCATATTTACCACTGCTTACGATGAACACGCTATCAAGGCATTCAAGTTGAACAGCATTGATTACCTGTTAAAACCTTTTGATGAAAAGGAACTGGAGGCGGCATTAATCAAGTTTGAGAATATCTTCCACGATAATTCTCATAAAACCGATCCGAAGAACTTCGAGCAGATATTGGCAGCCAAAAACAAGAACCGTTTCTTGATATCGAAAGGAGACAATTATCATTATATAGAAACGGCGGATATTGCTCATTTTTACAGTGAAGAAGGGGTTGTATTCCTGCATACGTTTCAAAACAAACGATATATCATCAATTACACGTTAGACCAACTGGAACAGCAGCTTGATAGCCGCCTGTTTTTTCGAGTATCACGTAATTGCATCAGTAATGTGAAGGCAATCGAAAATGTGGCTAAATACTTCAATAGCCGTTTAAAGCTCTCTTTCCAACCTGCCTGTCCTCACGAAGTGCTGGTCAGCAGGGTGCGTGTACCCGACTTTCTGAAATGGATGGACGGGATTCTTTAAGAAGAAAGGCGTAATCACATTGAAAAGTCCTATTTTTGCAAAATGGATTCTATTCCCATTCATAAAACATCCGAACTCTTTCAGGGAGAAGTCGCCCAAATGCGGTATATTTCGGGAGAAGAAAAATCGCCTGTCAATGCTCATGTACATAGAGACGATTATTATATTTTCCTTTTAATAGAGAAAGGCAAGGGCACTGTATTAATTGATTTTGAGGAACGCAAAATAGCCGGAAATAATATTTATTGTATTCTGCCGGGGCAAGTTCATCACTCTGGTAATAAAGTCAATGCCAGTGGTTGGTTTTTAGCGGTTGATAGCATGCTTGTAAAAAGTGAACATAAGGAAATATTTGAGAAAGCTATCATTGCCGGATACACACCCAAACCAGACGAAGGTACGATCAATACATTAAGAAGTTGTGCTGTTCTTGTTCATAAACGACTTCAATCCGATAAACAAAATAGCGGACAACAAATTCTGCATGATTTACTTTCAGCCTATATTGGGATGATAGCAGAAGTTTATCAAGAAGGGTTATCCCCATCAGCCAATAAACGTTTTGCTATCATTACTTACGAGTTCAAGACTTTGCTGTCCGTCAATTATCGCTCAATGAAACAGCCATCTCAATATGCGGCTAAAATGAATATTTCTCCGATATATCTATATGAAGCTGTTAAACAGACCACCGGACAGAGTGTGAGTAATTATATCCACAACGAAATTGTCATTCAAGCCAAACGCTTGCTGTTCTATACCGATAGAAGCGTTAAGGAGATTGCTTTGGAGTTGGGATATGAAGATTATGCCTACTTTACACGTCTGTTTACTAAGACATCAAAACTATCCCCGACACAATTCCGAAAGAAATACCTTAAATAGTCCAACTTATACCTTTTTCTCTCCATTTCCGTATCCTTTCCATTTCCGTTTCTTTGCACTCTGTAACAATCAATACAAGTAAAGATGGAAAAGGGAGCGGAACGATTAAAAAAGATACAGACTCTGTATATGAGTATTAATCCTCATAAATGCAAAGCCTGTTGGGAATGTATAACTGTTTGTCCGAAACAAGTAATCGGCAAAGTTGGATTCCTATGGCATAAACATATCGTATTCAAAGATTCCGATAACTGTTCGGGATGTCAAAAGTGTATCAAGATTTGTCCGCATGGGGTATTCAATCATCAATAAATATTATGGAAAAAACAAATAAGAAAGCATTTAGCCAACGCAAATTCGTATCTGTCGGGCTATTTTTATCGCTGGCGATATTAGTTATAACGGGGATTCTGATTCAGATTTATGAGCACTTCGATGAGGGTTTTGCTATACATTTCTTTGTCGGCGTTCATGTTCTTACGGGGATTTTCTTTTCGGTTATATCAATACTTCATATCATAATCAACTGGCGGGCATTAAAAAGTTATATCAAGACAAAGAATGTAAGTATTGGCAAAGAAACCATAGCGGCGATTGTGGTAGCTATCTTAATTATTTTCATTGGGTTTATTGTTGAATATCATCATCTTTAATTGTGGTGTATCCGACTTCCTGAAATGGATAGACGGGAGTTTGGACTAATCCTCAAATAAAAATTTTCTTTTTGTACAGGGTATGGAAATTCCATGCCCTGTTTTCTGCATTTCATTTTGCCAATTCTGAACTCCATAGTTATTGGCTTTCGGTATTGCTTCATTCATTGTTCTTTTGCGGAGATTATAAACGCAAAAATTTTAAAATCATGAAGTTAGCATCATTGTTCTTAGTGGTATTGGGAACCCTTCTATGTCTGGAAGGGAAAGCACAACAATTATCGTTCAAAACCGAATATCTTGGAAATTCCGGTTATTATTTCTTGCCTCCCGGCGAAAAGCCAAGAGAGAAAATAGGCGATGCCAAAGGTTCTGTCGTAGTTTATCAGGGAGCGTTCAACATGCCCCTATCCGTGAAACTGAATGAGAACAATCGTCCGACTGCTTGGGGTATTGGTCTTGGCGGGTCATACACATCATTGAACAACAAAAATTTCACGGATCACATGGTTTCCGAAATCATGAATTTACAGGTAGGGCTTTACCACTTACGACCGTTAAACGACAAATGGTCGATGCGGGCAAGTGCGGGCGTGGCGGTACTCGCTCCTTCCGCCGATCTTTCTAAAATCAGGTTCAAGCACGTACTTGGAAGCGGAGGAATTATCTTCATCCGCCACCTGAAACCCAATCTATCTATTGGCGGCGGTGTGGCTATAAACAGTTCGTTGGGTTATCCGATGATATTCCCTGCGGTGTATCTGAATTGGGAACTTGACGGGAAGTTCGATGTAAACGTGGAGCTGGTCGAAGGGTTGGACGTGTCGGCAGGTTATAGTTTCAACGATTGGTTTAAGCTATCGTATGCTTTAGAAATGAACGGACAGGCAGCTTTGTTGGAAAAGGACGGCAAAGATGTCATATTCTCCCACCAATATATCGTAACGGGGTTTCGTCCCGAAATAAAGGTTGGCAAAACCGGATTATCCATGACTGCTATGGCAGGGTTGAACCTGTATCGTCCGGCTTCTTACAGCGACCGAACGCTGAAGGGAGTGTTTGCGACCGATAATGATTATTATTTCTCTGTTTCGCCATACGTGTCTTTCGGAATCAAATACAATTTCGGAAAATGAGGACGATTCAGGTTTTGTTTGCCCTATTGATAACAGGCAATACAGTCATGGCGCAGGAATACCCGCAGAAGTTCTCTTTGCAACAATGCCTCGACTTTGCCGTCAATAACAGCTATGCCGCGCATAGGGCAAATCTCGATGTCAGTGAGGCAGGTTATCAGATAAACGAAGCCCGGTCGAACGTATTGCCGCATATAAACGCTTCGGGCGGTTTCGACCATAGCTTGGTTTTGCCCACAACGATGTTGCCCGGCGAACTTATCGGCGAAAGCGGAACGCAAATCCCTGTTCAGATGGGTTCAAAGAACGAATTGGATTTTGACGTTTCCGTTGAACAAGTAATCTTTTCGCCAACCTTATTCACAGGAATTAAGATAGCCAAGAACAATCAGGAACTTCAAAGGCTTCGAGCAGCTATGACAAGAGAAGAAGTGATTTTCGATGTAAGCAATGCCTTCTATGACATTCTTAATAGCATGCAGGAATTGGAAAACATCCATTATATGGTATCCATGCAGGATTCGCTTTATCAGCTAATGGAAAAACGGGTGGAAGAAAACGTAACGCGGGAAGTCGATTTGAACCGTATCAAAGTAAACCTGACCAATTTACGGGCAAGAGGCAAAAATATGAATAATACTATATTGCAGCAGAAACGTTATCTGCAAATCCTGATCGGTATTCCCATTGAAGATGCTTTTGAGGTGGACGATTCGGAAGTTCAAAGCATTGGTCTATCCGAACTCCGAGGCTACTCACAGCCACAAAACAGAATAGAACTTGATGTGCTGAATAAGCAAAAAGAAATGTTAGAACTCGAAATCCGTAGCCATAAAATGGAGTATCTGCCGACGTTATCGGCTATCGCCACCGCCGGGTATCAATTTCAGTCGAACCGGCTGAATCTGACGAGAGATCCGTGGTATAGCTCTGCCATTGTCGGCGTTCGTTTA
The DNA here is from genome assembly GCA_031275285.1 of Bacteroidales bacterium. Taxonomy (NCBI): domain Bacteria; kingdom Pseudomonadati; phylum Bacteroidota; class Bacteroidia; order Bacteroidales; species Bacteroidales bacterium. Next base: position 32,250 of record JAISOY010000173.1, read on the forward strand.
ACCATTCCAATCTTCGACGGTTTGGGCAAACGAAGCCGGATAAGACGGAAACAAACACAACTGCAAAGTTTGGATTGGGATATTCGGGAAACCCGCCAAAGCCTGTCCGCCGATTACCTGAATGCGAGAAACGGACTGGAGATGACCTATGAGTTGGTGCAAGTGCAATCCGAGAACCTGAAACTGGCAGAGAAAGTATATACCCAAACAATGGCATTATATACCGAAGGTTTGGCGAGTATAACAGACCTCCTTGAAACGGAAACCTCTCTGCATGAAGTAAAAATAGCCTATACCACAGAACTTATCCGCTACAAAAAGACAGAAATAGATTTGTTGAAAGCAAGCGGCACACTTAAATACTTATTAAGCAACAATTAAAAATGAAATCCAAAATAGTAACCCCAATTATAGTAACCGTTTCCATTGTCGGTCTTATCGCATGGAAGCTGGTCGATAATAAACAGGCCATTGACCGGAATGCTGAATTATCATTGACCGTAAACACAGTCGTTCCCGTTATGGTTGAGAAACCCCGATATGTGGAGTTGAGTGAAAAAATCAGCGTAAACGGTCGTATTGATTCGGAAAACGAGGTAGCTGTTTATTCAAAGACACAGGGTATTGTCATAAAGAAATACAATAAGGTAGGCGATGTTGTCAGCCGGGGGACGGTAATCGCTCAACTTGAAAATAACGTAATACGGGAAAACCTGCGGCTCTCCGAACTGGATTTAGCGAAAGCGCAAAAAGATGTAGAGCGTTTTCAAAACCTTGTATCCATTGGCGCGGTAACGGTACGGGAACTGGAAGAATCCCAAATTACCTTACGCAGTATTGAGAGTAGGATAACAGACCTACAAGACCAACTTCGCCATACGACCATTACGTCCCCCACCTCCGGCATCATTAACAAAGATTATTTCGAAGAAGGGACATTGCTTTCTGTTGGTAGTAGTGTTGTGGATATTGTGGATAATAAAATATTGAAAATGGTTGCCAATGTAACCGAAAAGGAAGTATTAAAGCTAAAAGTAGGCATGGAAGCGGTCATTACGACAGACCTATATCCCGGCAACACATTTACAGGCACAATCGAGGCTATTTCTCCTAAAAGCAACGACAGATACTATTATTCAGTAGAATTGTCATTGAACGACCATCAACTCAAACCCGGTATGTTCGCCACCGCTATTTTTAATGTGGACGGGAATAACTGCAATACTCCCGTAGTAAGCCGGGAGGCTATTGTCGGCGGACTAAAAGCCCCTCATGTGTTTGTGATACGAGATTCTAAAGCCTATAAAGTAGCCGTACAGGTTGGCATTTCGGACGGAGAATATATTGAAATAGCCGATGGTATATCGTCTGGTGATACCATTGTGAAAAGCGGACAAATCAATTTGATTGATGGTACAGAGGTATCCATTCTAAACTTATAAAACATGAACATCATAAAAATGTCAATCACTCGTCCGACTACCGTTGTCGTGATGTTTGTCATACTCGCTTTTTTCGGCGTTTATTCTTTGACACAGCTTAATAGGGAATTAATGCCCCGCATGGAGTTTGACGTTATTTCCATCAGCACCCTATATCCGGGAGCAGGAGCCTGCGAAGTAGAAAATTCCGTAACCAAAAAGATAGAAGATGCCGTCTCTTCTATCGAAGGAATTGAAGAGATTACTTCTACCTCAATAGAAAACTTCTCTTTGGTAACTATCCGGTTAAAGGCCGAAAGTAATTTGGATAAAGCCATTCAAAATGCACAGCGAAAGGTAAATGCCATACGTTCCGATCTGCCAGAGAGCGTGAAAGAACCGTCTATCAATGATTTCAGCCTCGCAGATATTCCCATTATGACAATCGGAACAGTCGCCAATATGGGCGAAACCGGATTTTATGACCTTATCGACCACGAAATAAAACCCGCTTTGGAGAGAATACCTGGTGTGGCACAAGTTACACTTATCGGTGGGAATGAACGTGAAATACAGGTAAATATCAATGAGGAAAGAATGGCGGCATACGGGCTTTCCATTCTCGACATTAGTAATGTATTGATTAACTCTAACCTTGACTTCCCTACCGGAAAAATAAAAAGCAACAATAAACAAACGCAAATCCGTTTACAGGGGAAATATAACAGCCTTGCCGATATTGAGAATGTGATATTGAAGTATTTGCCCGATGGAACAGCCGTAAAAGTGAAGAATGTTGCGGATGTACACGATGGGAGCAAGGAAGTCGAAACCCTTAGCCGGATAAATGGAATACCATCTATCGGTATCACAATACAACGTTCTGCTGATGCCAATACCGTAGAAATATCCGAAACAACACGGAGGATACTGGATGCCTTAGAATCAGAATATGAAGCCTCCGGGTTACACTTCACGATAGCGGCTGATAATGCCGAATTTACATTGGAAGCCTCCAACTCTGTAATGATCGACCTTGTAATAGCCATCATTCTGGTAGCCTTTACAATGCTACTCTTTTTATGCAGTGTGCGAAACTCCATTATTGTTTCCATAGCCATTCCGCTATCGCTCGTTTCCACGTTCATCGTCATGTATCTATTTGGTTTCAGCCTTAACCTGATGTCGCTGTTAGCTATAACACTTGTAGTTGGTATTTTGGTTGATGATGCCATTGTCGTTATTGAGAATATCCACCGCCACATGGAAATGGGGAAAAACAGAATGCAGGCGGCATACGACGGGCTTCGGGAGATAGGCGGTACAATCGTTTCCATTACGCTGGTGCTGGTGGTCGTATTTATCCCTATTTCTCTGACACAAGGCATTATTGCCAATGTATTCCGCCAATTTGCCGTTACTATCGCCATCGCCGTACTGTTCAGCCTGTTGGTTTCATTTACCGTAGTACCGTTGCTTTACTCCCGATTTGGAAAGATAAACGAGTTCAACCGTGAGGGCTTTATCGGACGAGGCATTCAGGCTCTCGAGAACCGAATAGAGAGGATAGCCAAATGGTTTTCAAGTCTTTTAGCTTGGTCTTTGTCGCATAAGCTGATTACGTTGCTGGTTACTCTTATGGCTCTGACAGGCTCTGTAAGCCTGATAGCATTCGGTTTTATCGGAAGCAACTTCGCGCCGATGGGCGATCAGGGACAATTTGTGATGAAGCTGGAACTGCCCCGCGATGTTACAATCGAACAATCCAACCAGATCACTTACCAAGCTGAAAATATTTTGAGAAGTAGCCCCTTAGTCGAAACCGTATTTACCACCGTAGGCGCAGAAGAAAACGGACAACCACAAGCCCGTTTAGCAGACCTGCGGGTAAAGATGATTCCACATAACCGGCGCAATATTTCAACTTCCGATTTCTCACGGGAAGCTAAACTTTTTCTACAACAGCACATACCCGGAGCGCAAATATGGGTGGCAACAACCGACCTGATGGGGAATATAGATGAAGCTCCGATACAGTATTACATTATCGGACATCATATTGATTCCGTGCGGATGGCAGCCGATCGTCTTCTCCATAATATAAAATCCGTAAAAGGGATAATCGATCCCAAATTATCAGCCGAAGAAAGCAGTCCCGAAATCAGTATCATTCCCGACCGTGAAAAGATGGCGGCTTTAGGAATCCCTTTTGAAATGTTAGGCATGGCGTTGGGTAACGCATTTGCCGGAAACAACGATGCAAAATTCAGGCAAAACGAATATGAATACGACATCAATATACGCCTTGATAATTTCGACCGCAGGAGTATGGCAGACGTTGAAAACCTTACATTCATAAATACCTTCGGCGAAGCCATCAAACTGAAACAGTTTGCACGAATAGAAGAAAGCAATGCGCCGGGTATTTTGGAACGCCGTAACCGTAGTGCTTGCATAACGCTGAATTGTCAGGTCGGCACTCGTCCCATCGGCGACATCGGGCAGGACATTAGCCAAATAATAAACTCCCTCGATTTGCCGGAAAACATCACGATAATTCCCGGTGGCGAACTTGAAATGCAGGACGAAAGTTTTGGTACAATGGGCGTGGCGCTCATCATTTCCATTCTGTTGGTTTATCTCATCATGGTATTATTATACAATAACTACGTCTATCCCTTTGTCGTATTAATCTCTATTCCTCTTGCTATAATCGGCGCACTGCTCGCTTTGGCTCTGACGATGGATACCCTAAACCTGTTTACCCTGTTGGGCTTACTTGCACTCATAGGGCTTGTCGCCAAAAACGCCATCATCTTAGTCGATTTCACTAACCAGTCGAAAGAAAAAGGCATGGAACTGAAAGCCGCTCTCATCGAAGCCACCCGCCAACGCTTTCGCCCAATCCTAATGACAACGGCTGCAACGGTAATAGGTATGCTTCCTATTGCATTGGCAACCGGAGCAGGAGCCGAATGGAAAAACGGTCTGGCTTGGGTTATGATCGGGGGATTGGTTAGTTCAATGTTTCTAACGCTTATTGTCGTGCCGGTGGTTTATTACGTGATGGATAAAATGTTGGCAAAAGTGGGATTGGGTAAGAAAAAAGTTATTGAAATAAAAGAATAACAATGAAACAAATTTTACAAACCATTGCATACAAAAGTATTTATGGTGTTGTTTATGCCATAAGCCTACTACCTATGACCTTCTTGTATGCAATGGCTTCATTTACTTTTTTCCTTGCCTATCATGTTATTGAATATAGGAAAGCGGTCGTGATTCAGAATATTTCACGTTCTTTTCCCGATATGAAATATGCAGAAATCCGCTGTGTGGTAAAGAAATTCTACACCTGCTTTACCGCCTACTTTGCCGAAATACTTAAAAGTATATCCGCTCCGGCAAAGGTTCTTGATAAGAAGATAACGTTTGAAAACTTGGAACTTATAGACAGGCATATGAACGCTGGACGGAATATCATTGCTTGTTTGGGTCATTGCGGAAATTGGGAAATGTTGAACTTTATGCCTTATAAACTTTACCACGATATGTATGCCGTTTATAAGCCTCTGCGGTCAGGTATAATGAACAGATTAATGATTAAACTCCGGTCACGGTTCGGAATGAAGTTAATACCTGACAAATCGGTTATACGTCATATTCTGACACAAAAATCATCCCCTGCGGTTTATCTGTTTTTGTCCGACCAATGCCCCCGGATAAAAGATGATAAATATAAATTCGAGTTGTTGAATCAGGAAACCTATTTCTTTTCGGGCATGGAGAAGCTGGCGCGTATAAGTCGGTCGGCAGTTATCTACCTGCATATTACACAGCTATCAAAAGGAAATTATAAAGTAACGTGTATCCCTGTATGCTCCAAAGCAGAATCTACGAATGAAGGAGAAATAAGCCAAAAATATGTTGATTTACTGACTGAAAATATCAAAGAAGAACCATACGGTTGGCTATGGACGCATAAACGGTGGAAAAGATAAAACAATGATCTGACAATTAATAATCTCAAAAAAATATAATTATGGACAGTTCTTAAAAATTAAAACGAAAGCCACTAAAAAATCAAGGATAGACTTAGCAATTGACTTATGATATCGTATGAACTTTCTTTTGATTACATCTTAAAAAACAATTGTATATGAAAGAATTATTCGACACGAAGTTATTCAGTCTATTGTCTGAAGCTTCAACAGTAACAAACCGTGAAATACAGAATGCCTATGGGCACTTTATGGAACAAATAGAATCTATTGGTCAATTCGAAACTGATTTCTCGAAAATCTTTCGATTATTGACTTATTCTCGTATAGAGCTTAAAACATTACAAACACAAATCTTATACGAGCAGGAAAAAAAATGCGCTCAAAAATCTCTATATCCAAAAAGCAATATGGTTCCTTGAATCTGAAATTGAGTTATTAAAACTCAAAATTCACTCCCCGCAATCACTCCAACAATCAATTGAGCAGACATTTAAATCTACTTTATCACTCATACCTAAATTTCCGAATCTGGGAATAATGGGCATGACAGAATTACTCACTTCTATAGAATTGTTAGGTGGTATTGATGATGCAGGTAAAAATCCTTCAAAAATAGCATTTGCCAATGTTTTTGAACAGAGTTTTGGATTCAGTTTCAATGATATTTATGATTGCCAAAGAGAGCTTTTCAAACGAAAGCCTTATAATCTGACTAAAACGCTTGATGCGTTGAAATCTGCTCTCATCAAAGAATACAATAAACGAAAAGCCCAAAAAGAAAAAGATGAAAAAAGATGATTTTATAACCGGTTGATATACTATTTCTTACAAATACGAAATAGAGGGTCTGTACCAGATACCTCTATTTTTATACCTTCATTCGTATGACCTTTGTCGTACCAATGCATTGGAATTAATCGAGTTATTAATTTCAAAACAAGTAGAATTATGTATATCAATAATGATGATTTTGACAAATGGATGGAGAAGCTATCCAAAAAACTGAATGAGATTGGTCAGGACTTAAAGTCACTGGTAAATACAACGGAAATATTCGATAAGGATGAAAAGCTATTGGACAATCAGGACTTGGCATTTCTGCTCAAAACCTCCTATCGTACACTCCAACGGCACAGGACAAGCGGCAAGCTTCCGTATTTTATGATCGGACACAAAACCTATTACCGGGCTTCCGATGTCAGGGAATTTATACGGAATCATGGCAACAGCGGTATGATGTCTGAACTGGACAAGCAAACGTAACCGCATGTATCCGCCTCTCTCCAACAAATATTTTTCTTTTCGAACGTCCCCTCACCAACCCCTTTGGGGACTTTGAAAAGAGAAATATTTCTTTTATATGTTGTTGTAACCGTTATTGCAAGCGGTTGTTAGTAGAATTTAGATTATGAGTTTTTTCAAGTAAATTCAATAATGATGATGATGGCTTGTTGAAAGATGGAAATAACTTTTAGCGTAGCGTTAAAAAAGTTATTCTGTCTTTCAATAAGCTCTCCCATGAACTATATCTGTTTTCCTCGTTTGCGTCTTTTGGCTTTGTGTTGCCGTTGTTTTTTCATTCTATTCCTTCTCTATTACTTGGGAATTATCCCTGCAACCTATAACTTTGCGGCTGCCAAATAATCATACTACAAAAGATGATTTAGATGCATGATTATACAATGGAAAAAAGCAAAGAATTATCAATAGTTAAAGAACTTACAAACGTAAATGATGACAGTCGCATTGCCGTAAATGACATTGGATGGACAAGCCGTGTTTATATCGTAGATAATGGGTTGTTTGTATTTAAATTCCTGAAAAACAGGGAGTATAAAGAGGAACTCGAACATGAGATAAACATATTGAAACGAATAAGGGAATACGAGTTTAATGTAAATATTCCTTTAATCAATCATATCGGTGAAGATACCGCTTACATTGGTTTTCGTGGTGTGGCAGGAAAGTCTATGACAACAGAAATCGTTCGTAAACTGAACGAAGAGCAAAAAAGAAAAATCGGCACTCAAATAGGCTTGTTCTTAAAAAAACTTCATGCTATTGATTACAAAGGTGAAAGCCCGAATGATGAAAACAGTATAATCGAATGGTTTCAAGCATCTTTCAGTAAGGGAAAGCGCACATTGGAAAAATATTTTAATGAAAAAGAACTCAATTCCATTGAAGAGCTTGTAACAAGTCTACCACAAAAATCGGCAAAGCTTGGTATAGAAGAAGTTTTTTGTCATGGAGATTTAGGTTATAATAATATTCTGTTAACCGATGATTTTGAGGTTGGCATAATAGATTTTGGCGATGCCGGAAATCTTGATAAATCGTATGATTTTATTGGAATTGAAGACGATACTATTTTGGATGCAGCAATATTAATGTATGGCGATAACGACGTTTTAAGGGAAAAAGTCGCCGTAAGACGACAATTGCTTCCGCTGATGGAAATGTTATTTCTGATTGACCGAAAAGAATGGGACGAAGTAAAAATATGTGCAGACAAAATGCGCGTTAATGTAATTTCCTAATGCTGATATAATTCAGCCAAGTTATAACTGCCGTCCTCGTTTCCGCTTCTTTGCTTTTAGTTGTCGTTGTTTTTCTTCCCGTTCTTTTTCTCTGGCAAAGGCGACATCTTCATAATTTTCGCCCTGTGGCTCAACGTCAAAAAGACTGAACAGGCTTGAAGCCGCATCTGTGATACCTGACATATTAAGCGATGGCGAAGAGGGCTTTTCCGGTTGAGGTGTATAGCTGACTTGTGTTTCCGGTCTTTCTTTTTTCACCGGAACATCATTGAACAGATTTTGGAACTGATTAGCCGAAAACTCTTTGCCTAAGCGAGAACCGTTAAGTATTGCCTGATTTTGATGATCTATAAATGTTACTCCGTATATCCGCCCTTGCTCGTTTTGCCGGAAAATAGCTCCGATATTTTTTCCTTTCAACAGAAGCTTGAAATCATGTATGTTATTTGTGTCTTTCATGGCTTTGGCTACAATCGGACGAAGATTCTCCCTTATCCTGTTTTTCTCAATCGCTGATTTGGATAACTCAAAATGCTTTTGCATGGCATCGTAACCAACCGGTTTGCCGAACAATGACGATTTCAGAGGAACACCTACTTTCTCACCCTTGTCGTTTATTACAGAATAGATTAATCCCTGATAGGGTTTTCCCCGGTGTTCGCCTTTCACTTCTTCGACCGTAACATTGAATTGTTCCAGCAATGTCCGGTACTCCCCGAATGACTGGAAATAGAAATGGTTCATAACCGACTTGGTAATATTGCCGACCTGATGTTTTATGTCTCCGGCTTTGTAATCTATCTTTTTTGTAGGGGCTTCGCTTTCCCGTCTTCCTTTCTCCAACGGGATAAGATTGAATTCCTGTTCCAGTTCCTTGCATATCTTCATCGAACGGGCTACTTCAAAGCTATCGTTTATCTTCTTGCCGGTTTCATCGACCCGCAGTGATACAATATGTGCGTGCGTCCGGTCTATGTCCGAATGTTTGAATACGATATAAGGCTGATTTCCGTAGCCGAGTTTTTCCATGTATTGTCGGGCAATCTCCGACAAGCGTTCATCCGATAGTTTATCTTTCGGATCAGGATTAAGAGAAGCATGGAATACGACTTTTTCCGTCCTGTTGTTCATCGCCAGATAGGGAGCAAACGAATCCATACAATCATGGATAGAGAATTTACCGTCAGGAGAATCGAACATCCTCTGACTGTACAAAATTTCCGCCTGATTATCTTCCACCTTGATTTTATTATAGGCTAATACCCCGAATACCGATTTACCGGAACTTATTTTGGCGAGCATCGTTCCCTGATTTGAGTGTATAAATCTTCTATCTGACCTTTCAATAGTATAAAATCCAATGTCGGCTTCTCGATTATTTTCAACATCGAACGGGCTTTTCCCTCTCCCACATGCCGCACTAATGAGGCGAAAACCTGATTATAATTCGTCTTTATCGCTCGGAATTGAGCAAAGAACTGGGATAACAGTATGGCAAAATCCATTGCCGGTTTATCTATCGGAATAATCTTTAGCGGATTATTCAGGATACAATTCACCATGAAACGGGACTTACTTTTGTGTCCCGACTTATGATACAAGGATAGAAACCGTTCGTTATCCTTGTTATTGAGGCGTATCATATGGCGGTGCATTTGTTTATCCGCCTTGGGCTTACGCCCTCTTTTCTTTTTGAGCCGTCCAGCTTCATGCTCATCATGCTTCATACTTAATTGCATCATTAAAAGGTTCGACTTGGGAGAATCGCCCCCAAACCACCGGTTTGGGCAAGAAATGTTTTTGGAAGAAGGAAAATGGAATTTTTCGCTGACAAAAACACTTCTTGCTATTGTCCGGCGACAATAAAATCCGCCACTCGTGGCGGACGTTAGCAGTAAGCGCGGGCGGTTACTCATTAATCGGGAGTATAAAATCAAAAACAACTCCCGACTTTCATTCCCGCCCGACAAAGATAGGTGATGAACTCCGCTTGTACACAATAAGATAAGCGGACAGAAAGAGCCAGTTGGTGCCACATATACCCGATTTCAGAATCAGCTTTCTTTTATCACTTTATTTGTGTCGGCAAACAAACAGGGATTTATACAACCTTACTTATATGTCGGGTTTATGCCGGTAATGATATATCGACTGCCTATCTGTTAGTGTGTCACCATGTAGGCAGTAAAACAAGATAGAAACCAAGTAAATAGCATTATATGAAAGAAGATAGTAAAACAGACAAGAAGCAAAGTACGGGAATAGACACGAGTGCCTTCATCCGCCAAGTATCGGTTGCAGGCACAACAACTGACATTCCGCCAACCGTGCAACCGGTATCGGACGAAAACGAACAGGCGAATGAACCGGAAGCCGTTCAACCACCCAACGAACCTGAAAAACAATCAGTCAGACGAAAGAAGTATCAAACGAATATCGACTATCCGGCGGTTTTTCTGTCCCGATACGAATTAAAAACGCGACAAGGAATTTATATCGAAAAGGAAACCAATGAAACGATCAAGCGCATAGTCCATAATATTGGCGGCGAACGACTGACTGTTAGCGGATTTATCGAGAATGTATTAAAACATCACTTCGAGCTATATAAAGACGAGATCAACAACCTGTATGAATCGAAATTCAGTAAACCCATTAAATAATAAGAACATGAACAATTCAGAGAATCAAAAACAAGCAAGACCTGTGTATCTTTCTTTTTGCACCCAAAAAGGCGGAGCGGGCAAATCCGTATTTACAACTTTAGTCGCCAGCTACCTGCATTATTTGAAAAACTATAATGTGGCTGTAATAGATTGTGATTATCCGCAATGGAGTATCCAGAAGATGCGGAAACGGGAAGCGGAGCAACTACAAACCAATGCTTTTTATCAGAGGAAAGCGGAAGCCCTGTTCACGAAATTGGGTAAACCGACTTATCCCATCGTTCCGACCGAACCGGAGCAAGCTCTGACAAGAGCAAAAGCATTTTTGGAGAACGAATCCGAGGAATATGATGTAGTCCTGTTCGACTTGCCGGGAACGGTGAACAACGAAAATGTCGTTCAGATATTTTTTCAGATGGATTACCTGTTTGTTCCGATAACTACTTCGCGTATCAATATGGAAAGCACCTTGCCGTTTATTATTTCTATTAACGAGATGATAACCATGAATCCGCAGGTTAGGTTAAAAGGTATCTATCCTTTTTGGAACAGAGTAACCAACCGTGAAAGACGGGAACTGTTCAATTATTACGAAGAAGCCATCTTAGGATTGGGCATTTCCATTATGGAAAGCCGTATTCCGCAAAGTGTCCGTTACGACAGGGAACAATCCATAGAGGGCAACGACTATCTGTTCTTATCTACAATCTTTCCTCCTGATAAGCCACTTCTGAAAGACAGTAATTTGGATTTGTTGGTAGAGGAAGTTATCAAAGCGACCAATCTGTAACATATATATGATGGAAGCTGAAAAGATAAAAGTAATTCTACTGGCGACAGCATGTTTCTTTATGGCGTGCCTGAACCTCTGGAATATTTTCAAGGATTGGTTTGATGAAAAATACCAATCCAGACAAAAAGATAAGGATAGTAAGGAGCGGTCGCCAGTCAAAGAGCCGATACCGGATATTATTGGAAAAACGAAGTTCAAACTATCCGATGAAAGGAAGCCCAAGCAGGAAGAGCCAGTAAAACAAGATGATCCATTGAAAAAGGAAATAGCCGAGTTGAAAGAACTGGTACTGCAACAATCCAAGATGATAGAAGAAAACAAGCCTTTCATGTCTATCCCGTTGGAGAAAAAAGAACCTTCCAACATTGATTTGGACACTATAGATGATGAAAGTATTCCACTCCTGACGGAAAAGGAACGGTCGCAATTCAGCACAGGAACAACCCTTGATGAATTTGAGTTAGTGGTCAAGACACTGAAAGGCAATCCGATTACGAAAGAAGAAGAAACGCAAGGCGGGCAAATCATCTCCAAAATTGACGGGACAGATATTTACAATCAATTCACCAAACAGATTCATGGTGCGGAGGAACGAGCGATGGCAATCCTGAATCGGATTGAGGATAATAGAACTTTGTCTGGTAATGGAGATGAGGAGTTTGATTATAGGAAGTATGTTAGGGAGTAAGTAAAAAATAAATTATTTATGGATATTATTCAAGAACTTCCCTCTTTTATCAACTAATTGAAGTACTTTGGGTAGTATCGAAAAAAATCAATATATTTGCAAAATATACCAACTAATTAGTAAGAAAGAAGAGATGAACAGACTTAAAGCGGTATTAGCCGAGCAGCGTCGTACAGGTAAATGGCTTGCAGAAACCCTAGGAAGAGATCAATCCACGGTATCTAGATGGTGTTCAAATAAAAGCCAGCCTCCTATGGATACAATGCATAAAATAGCGAATTTGTTAGATATTGATGTTAAAGAGCTTATAATTTCAACAAAATAACCTGAAATGGAACAATACATACAATATATACATTTCGATAATGTACCTGTTAATCCTGACTGGTGCTTTAAGAATGTGCGTTCTACAGAACAATGGACACATGGATACCATAGATATCCTGCTAAATTCTTACCCAATTTAGTGAAAAAGTTAATAGAAGAATATACTCAAGAAGATGATTTAGTGGCAGATATGTTTGCGGGATGTGGAACAACTCTTGTTGAAGCGAAAATACATGGCCGAAAATCTGTTGGAGTTGATATTAATCCTGTAGCAGAGTTAATAACACGAGCTAAAATAAATCCAATAAATCCAGAGAAGCTAACTAAAAGATATAATAAAATAATTAAAAGATTAGATCAGTTTTCTCAAACAGATTATATGAATCTATCTGTTCATGAAAAAATTGATTACTGGTTTTTTCCTGAGCATAAAGCGAAAATAGCGTTTTTATATAATGAAATTACATCAATTAAGAATACAAAAGAAAAAGAGTTTTTCCTCGTTTCGCTTTCTCACATTCTCAAAAATTGCTCAAAATGGTTACAATCAAGCACTAAACCTCAAATTGATCCTAAAAAGAAACCTTCTGACCCTTTTGACGCATTTCAGTTACATTCAAGACAGATGATGAACAAAAATTCAGATTTTTATTCACAGCTAGTAACTAATGATTTTTTAAATGTTAGATGTGATATAAAGTTAGAAGATGCTAGAAAAACATCAATAAAATCTAATTCAGTTGCAGCTATTGTCACATCACCACCATATGTAACCTCTTATGAATATGCAGATATTCATCAACTGACAGGATATTGGTATGAATACATAGAAAATTTAGCAGACTTTAGAAGAAATTTTATTGGTACATTTTATTCATTAAATCAAAATTTAGAATGTGAGTCAAGACTAGCTCAGGATATTGTCAGCCAGCTATTAAAGAAAGACCCTCGAACAGCAAAAGAGGTAGCGAATTATTTTAAAGACATGTCTGATGTAGGAAAAGAAATGCATAGAATACTTAGAAAAGGTGGTCATGCTTGTCTTGTAATAGGAAATACAACATTTAAAAACATAAAAATAAAATCAGCCGAGGTTATTGCGGATTTACTTATCTTATTAGGATTTGAAATTGTTGAAGTAATAAAAAGAAGTATTCCTAATAAGTTAATACCGACAATAAGAGATGAAGTTACAGGCAAATTTTCTAAACTAGAAAATGCAAATAGTAAACTTGTTTATCCTGAAGAATACATATTAATAGTAAAGAAAATATGATATGGCAATTATAAAAAAAGATAGTCAACCATTTCAGCCATATGCACGATTGATGAATATTCTTGGAGATCAGCTTATTACAGACAAAAAGGTCGCTGTAATAGAAATCCTAAAGAATAGTTATGATGCGGATGCAGATGATGTTAAAGTCCGTTTCTTTAATTTAGAAAATTATGGAAAAAAATACTTAGAAGATGATGAGTTACCATATATCGAAATAGAAGATGATGGAGATGGTATGACTCTCGAAACAATCCAAAACGTATGGCTTAGGCCTGCCACTCCTAATAAATTAGATAAGAAAAAAAGAAAAGAAAATCATACTAAGAAAGGGCGAATTATTCAAGGAGAGAAAGGTGTTGGGCGTTTCGCAATACACAAATTGGGAGAGAGAATAGATTTATACACTAAAACGTTAGAAGGAGAAGAGGTTAGGCTAGAGATGGATTTTACCGAATATAATCCAGAAGATATAGACTTATTCAATCAACCTTCTTCCCAATATAAATTGCTAAATGAAGTTCATAATACTTGGTATGTGAATGATCCTCCTGTAGAAATAAAGAAAGAAAAAGGTACTCTTATAAGAATTCATAATCTGAGGGAGAAATGGACTTCAAAAGATTTTGAAGATTTATATAAGTCTATTTTACGTCTTATCCCTCCGATTGATGAAAATGCTATAAAGTTAGGAGTTAATTTTATACAAGACTTTTCAATAGAATTATTCTTAAATGATAAGCTATATATTTCTAGCGAGGTTACAACTTTTAAAGATGTCGTAGAAAGAGCTCAGTTCTCAATGATCGGTGAAGTTTCTGGTGATGGTGTGTTAAAATTTGAATATAATTCGACATCTCCCAAAAGAAATTTCCATAGAAGCATTAATCTTTTGGATAAAGATAATTTGTCACAGTTTCAATACCCAACAAAAACAATTGAAGACTGGTTTATTAAATTTGGAAGAGTGCCTAGCTGTGGTAGTTTTAAATTTACGTTTTATGCTTTTAATTTAAAGAAAAGAGATAAAACTATTATTACAGCTGAAATTGACCAATTCATTAAACAAAATTTTGTTTACTTACTAAGAGATGGGGTACGTGTATATCCATATGGAGAAAAGGGTTATGACTGGCTAGAACTAGATAAATTAAGGGCTACTATTAAAGCAGGTGATTATATTAGTTATAATGATTTAATTGGTTTTGTCTATATAAGTCAAGAAAATAATCCTAGGTTAAAAGACTCAACCAATAGACAAGGGATTATGGATGTTGATGGTGCTTTTGAAGATTTTAAGAGATTGTTAACAGAAACCACTCAAATACTAAATACGGAAAAGAAAATTGATGAAAACAAACTAGAGATAAATAAAAACCAAACTTATAAAGACTCCAATAATTTAGTATTAAATTCTTTTAACCTCTTTAAGTCAAGTCTTCAAAATGTAGATAATAAAGATGTATTAGAAAAAGCAAATAAGTTTCTTAAAGCTGTTAATAATCATACAACTATCATGAAAGAACGTATGGAAACAGTTGAGGATTTAGCCGGTCTTGGAATGGCTGTAGAGAGATCTTCACACGATTCTCTAACATTGCTGGCTAAAATGAGAGTAAATGTTAAAGACTTTAAAATAAAGGTGAAAAAAAAAGATTATAAGGACAAAGATATTTTGGCATTACTTGATGAACTTGATGAAAGCTTAAATTTTGTTTATGATGAAATGCAAGTTATTCAACCTTTATTTAAAAATCAACGTAAAGCCATAAAAAATATTAGCATTTATGAAACAGCTAATAAGGTAGTAAAGTATTTCAGAAGAGATATTGACGGAAAAATTAATGTTTCAATACAAAATGATGGTGATATTACAGTAAAAACCAACGCAGGGCTTATTCTTCAAATATTAATCAATTTGCTTGATAATGCAATTTATTGGGTTAATAAAAATGAAACATCACCAAAAGAAATAACGATCAAAATAAATTCTAAAAATGACACTCTTGTCATTGCTGATAATGGGCCTGGTATACGTGAAGATACCATACCTCTTATATATAATGAATTTTTTTCACTAAAATCAGATGGACGTGGATTGGGACTTTATATCGTTAAAGAAATTCTTCTTAGAATTAATGGGGAAATTTCAGTTATTCAAGATGAAGATCGTAAGCTTCTTCATGGAGCAAACTTTATCATTAAATTTAATCAAGAGCAATAATATGGAAGGTATTATTTTATTTGCAGATGACAATGTTTTTGATTCTGATCGACTTGAGAACAAATTATTTCATAAGTTCAATTCAAATGGCTATTTTTCTATATTACCAATTAATAATTTAACTATTCTTGAAAAAACAGTTTCATCCATATCTACTTATAAAGCGTTGATTCTAGATTGGAATTTTAAGAGATTTGTTGATGATGAGGATTTTGAAGATATAGAAGTGGAAGATGAAACACCATTAGAATTTTTAAGAAAAAACAAATTATATTCATTAATCTATATATATTCTCAAGATTTAATTCCTCAAGATATACAAGATGAGCTGAATGCTTTATATCCTAATAAAATATTCTTTGAGAAAAAAAATGCTACGAATGAAACAGAAAAAGAATATAACAAAATTATCGCTGGAATTAATAAGTTTCAGGAAGAAAATACACACTTAGAAGTTCCTTTTGTGTGGAGTCAAGCTATAAACCAATCAGCTCAAGTTATATTCTCTGAATTGGAAAAAGCTGATCCGAACTGGATCAGAGAAATATATCAAACTGCGCAAACAGATGGGGCAGAGCCTAGTATTGAAGTTATAAATGTATTTCACAATTTATTGAATGAATCAATTGTTCAGAATGATATTCTGTCAAGAGTTTTGTCTGAGTATACTGAATCTTCAAATGTGAGAAATCCAACTAGTGAACTATCTTTAGCTAAATTATATAATAGAATTTATTATACAAAATTGCTTGATACTGCTCCATTCATGACAGGGGATATTTTTAAATTTTCTGAGGAAGATTTTGCAATATTATTTACTCCAGAATGTGATGTTTCTTCTAAGCAAGATAAAGCTCTCGAATTTTTAGTTTTCAGAAAAAATAATTTTAATGATTTTTTATCCGATAAGAAGCAATACTCAAAGGATCAGTATTCACAAATGATTAATAAACAAAAACAATCAAAAGATTTAACATCCCAGTTCAATAATGGAAATATGGCATTCCATATTCTTCCATCCTTTCCTTTTGATGAGACTTCATATAATATGTCTGCTTTTATTGACTTTGAATCTGCTTTTGTTGTCAAGGATACTGATTTTTTTAAGGATAAAAGAAGCCAATATAAATTGAATTCTCCATATATTTATCAATTACGTCAGCGTTATATTGCATATATTGGACGAGTTGGAGTTCCTGCGATTCCTCAAAGTTTACGACTTTACAATTTGAAATAACACTTTAGCATATTTCTTATAACCGAGAACAGATTGAATGTATGATTCTCTAAAAATAAGGAAATTTGAATCCGAAATTCTGGATAAACATCATCTGAGCTTTGAATTATATTCTTACTCAGAAGATATTGTCATACCGTATTTACTACAATCCTATGGAGATATTGGACGATACAGGGATATAATTTTAAAAAATAATATTAGCGAATTTAACTTTCAAGGCTATTTAACTAATATGACACATGGAATCAGTCACTGTATTAGATGGATAAAGAAACAGGCAAAATCTAATCACGATGAGATTCCTGATAATTTAAACATATCAGTATTTCATAATCAGATAATGGACTTTTTGAATTGGGGCGTGAGTTATCATCTGATTGCACAGGAGTTTGTTATATGGTCAAGAGGGCTGAAATCTGCACAATTGAATGAGAAAGAGAAGACTATAAAGTTCATCAACTCCAATAACTATAATTATTCTGACATCTATACGAAACAGCTTTTATATGGAGAACAATTACAAGGAGTATTTGAGAATTATCCACATAGTATAATGGAAGATGAGTTTTCTGAATGGGTCAAAGAAATAGATTTTTCAAAACCACCTATAGCAAATCAGATAAAATGGTCAAGAGGACAAATATCCAAATCTTTTCCACTTTTATATTCTACAATGGAAAGCATAGTCTTTCCTGAATTAATTGACGATACTGATTTAGGAGGGTACAATCTCTCACAACTCAGAAGGTTTTTTGCATTAATGTTTCTGAACTTTTATTATATTACTTGTGTCGAGTCGTTGATTGATTCAAAGTATGGAGTCCAGAATTCCTTTGGTTCAAATCCTCTAAACATAAAGAAATCTGAAATAGACGAATTTATATCAGAAATAACCGGACTCCCATATCCTGTATCACAAGCTATAATTAAAGACTTAACATTCAATCCTGATAGTTTTCATACCAGCATTTCTATCCAACCTTTTATCCTCTCTAGCACCAATATTTATTACATATTGCCAAATCTTTTTACCCAACTGGATCCTCAAAGAGTAATTTTAGGTGCGATGAATAAAAGCCCGGAGAAGAAAAAAGTATATGATCGATTGATCAATAAGATAGAAAAGGTAAACTTGAAAAAAATATTTGATGCTCTTTCTCAAACTGAAAAATGGAATAATTACCAAGAAAGAACCATTAAGTTCAATAATAAACAAATAAATCCAGACCTAATACTTATAGATAAAACTGAAAAATTCATATGTATTGTTGACTATAAACATTTTATTGTACCTATAACAGCATCAGAAGTGCAATTTAGAATGAATGAACTGGAAAAAGGTATTCGACAAATAGAAAACTATAAAATTGTACTGTCAAAAAAAGGTCATTTAGGAAAAGATGATATAAATAATTATGAGATTTGTGGATTATTATTAACTCATCGTCCTCTACCGATTCCAATTAAAAACAATATTAATATCGGTATTGCAGATATGGATTCTTTTATATCTAAATTAGCTCAAAATATAAGTTTGAGAAACTTTTGGATAGATTTCTATGATTATCCTAACCATAAAGAAATAAAAAAAGAATTTTCGAAAATCGAATCAGAAGTAAATGTGACTGATTGGAAAATAATTCGCGAACAATTTTTTCTTTCATTTGAATGAATATTGTAGTATTTGCCAAGTGTTATTTGCATTAGGATTAGAAAAAGACTGACTGCTCCTTGCAA
Organism: Bacteroidales bacterium; assembly: GCA_031275285.1. Classification (NCBI taxonomy): domain Bacteria; kingdom Pseudomonadati; phylum Bacteroidota; class Bacteroidia; order Bacteroidales; species Bacteroidales bacterium. Next base: position 51,166 of record JAISOY010000173.1, read on the forward strand.
AAAGGATGATTTATTAGGAAAAGAGCTACAGAATATTGGATCACTAGTCAGAAAATGTGTTCCGAAAAGAAAATGGATGTGAATTTTAGCAATAAATATGGATTACAATCCAGAAAAATGGCAATATTTTCGGATTAGACAAAAGAATGTTTAGTATATCACGTAGTTTGTCCGAAAAATCACATATAATTCGGACATATAAATCCATTTATTTGTTATTTCTTATCTTCCAAATTGCCATTGGATGATTTTTGATTCGCTCTACAATTTCAGTATCTTCAAACAATAATTCCGGTCGATAGACATTATTGTTGAAGTTTTCGATAAACGACTTTTCTTCTTCGGTAAATATCATCAATTTTAGAAGAAATGCTTTCACTTCTACTTTTGCTGATTCAAAGTCAAATCGTTCACTTTTCTTAAGGACAGGAAGCAAAGAACTTCTGATTTGTGCAAATTTTAGGTTATTAATACTTTCAAAACTATAGCTGTTTAAAGGTTTATCATTTCCTCCTACAGCAAGATAGAATAATATAATTTTACGGAGTTTATCCATCTCATCAGGATGAATGATGTTATATTTCAACATGTTGTGAATATCATACAAGTCCCGGGGAGCCGTTCGCTCAATAAGAGCCTTAATTTTGCTTCCAAACAGTTCAAGGGTGGAAAGGGTTTTTACTTCGGAATCAAATTGCAGAAAATCTATATTCACTTTCTTTTCTATTATTGGCAAGACATGATTTCGCAAAGAATAGTTTATTTCTACTTTCAGGTTATCTTTATTCCCTCCTGCATTCTGGAAATAAAATACCCATGAATCAAGTGAATGTGGACTTTTTGTGTTAGGGCTTAACGCATATCCTTGTGTAAACATATAGCTCAGAAAATCCTGATTGATGCTATCCCGAATTATCGTCATTTCATCTCGGGAACATTCTTTCGTAAAATCCAAGTCGATATCAACCGATAGTCGAGGAAGATTAAAAACGGTCAGGTTAATTGCGGTTCCTCCTTTCAATGCCAAATGTTCTGCAAATAAAGGATTTTCATTTAAGTGCTTCAAAATATCACAAAGCCGGAACACTTTTTCCAGATTATCCCGAATGAAATCTGTACCGGAAGCTATTCTCTCTAAGTCAGTTTTGCTATAATTATACATTTACACTTCCTCCTTGTTCTAAAAATGAAAGAATATTTTGGGGAGCATAAAGTCTCCATTTGCTAAAATAAACGTTGGATTCCTGTTTATCAGTCAGGTAACGAATGCTTTTCCCTATCTTGGATTTACAAAAATCAAAGAAAGCATCGCTTAGCTTCATTTCCTTTTGAAAATAGTTAAGGATAAATCCTGTCTTTTGATAAAGAACCTGTTTATTGAGTAGTGTCAAATAGTCGCGCAGCTTATTTTCATTGATATAAGTGATAAGGGCAAAGCATTCTATTATTTCTTCCAGTCCTCCGCTTCGGTCTATCTGATTGATACAATCTAAAACAGTACGTTCCAAATCGGTTACTCTGATTAACGTATCGGCAGGAGGAGTAATAACTCCGGCATCCGATTTTGATTCCGAATAGATATAACTAATTCCATCATACTCAAAGTTATTGAACCTCTCTTTGGATGAAACCTGCATTTCATAAAAAATCTGATGAGCCAGACCATGATATTCCAACGCAGCGTGATAGGATAGATAAGAAGAAGAATTGATTTGACTACCGATTTCGTACTTTGAAGCAGAACTGGTTTTTGTAGCCAAATCCGTTGCAACATAGAGGTCTCGCCTTACTTGTGATATGAATCGTTGTTTCTTATACCTCCGCAAAAGTTCTTTTGCTGCATTTTCGTTATTGGTCAATGCAACAATGTCCTTTTTGTGGAAGATTTTGAGTTTATGAAATTCTTCGATATATTTGTTCATATTCTTCTTACTTTGCTTTGTTTTCCGCGCAAAGATACATATAAATTCACACTATTGCGCGTAAACTAAAACAAATATTTGGAAAGTCATAAATTTATCCCTATCTTTGCCCCATCACTTAAAGAGGAAAAGTTCTCTTAAATTTCACCCTAAAAACGGAGTGAGTAACGAGTGAGTAGAATACAATCTTCGATAGTTAAACGACTGACAGCATACGGGTTAGATAGGACACTCAAAATCCGTCAACAATAAAAGTAAAGATTTGCTTCGCTGGCGCGCGTTTGTAACGCGTGCAATAGCCGCATTATCAAAACCATTTTCTATCATGTTGTTTACCATTTTCCAGTTACCAGACAAACATCCAATAAATAATCCATTTCAGCATAGTTTCTTGCCGAACTGAATAAATAATCCTCAGGATAAGAGACGATCATTTCTTCTACGGGATTGCGATGGATGTAATCCAGTTTTACCTGTAAAAATTCCGGTGTGTTTATTTCTTCCGCATGATTGCCATCCTGCCAGAGTTTATATTCCTTAATCCGTTTTAAATCCTTACCTGCTTTATAAAACAATTCCAGCATCCATGCACGCCGGCTTTCAGGTTCTTCCATAATCTGTCTGACCAGTGCTTTGGATGTATATTTTTTAAAATCACGCAGTATTCCGGATAAAGTATTGATTTCTTCTGTCTTTACAATAGCGTGCAGATGTTTGGACATCAGGCACCAGCCAAATATCACCAGTCCTTTATTCAGTTGGCAATATTTCAGTGTATCCACAAGTAATAGTTTGTGGTTTTTCCGGGTAAACACATCTATCCATCCTACTACTACTGTCAGTGTGATGAAATATGCTTTGTCTGTATCCTTTATTTTATATTTGTCTGACATGTTATTGTTTTTAGTGGCACGCGTTACAAACGCGCGCTAGTTGGTAGTGAAGAGCTAATAGAAGAAAATAAAAGATACGAGTAAACAGGGTTTACATTGGTAGTATTTACAATAAAGCGGGAAATCTATGATATTATGAGATTCCTCGCTTTATTGGCAAAATACTGTTTTCAGGTATATCGAATTTGGATCCGTCAACAACCTTTGCTGGCGCGCGAGCTGGGTGATACTTCTATGAATTTTTGTATGGCTGCCACTGCTTCTTCCTGGGCTTTTTTCAGATCATCATTGATAATGATGCAATCAAACTGAGGTGCGAAGGTCAGCTCATATTCGGCTTTCGCTACCCGTTGCCGTATTTTTTCCTCACTGTCTGTAGAACGTGCTACCAGCCTCCGTTCCAATTCTTCAACCGATGGAGGCTCAACAAATATTGCCAGCGCTTTTTCCCCGAATTTCTTTTTTAAAGCCAGCCCACCTTTCACATCCACATCGAACAATACATGTTTTCCTTCAGACCAAATACGATTGACTTCGCTGTTCAGCGTCCCATAATAACTGCCTTCATATACCTCTTCCCATTCTACAAAATCGTCGTTCTCAATATGTTTCTGGAATTCCGGTACAGTCATGAAATAATAATCACGTCCGTTGACTTCACCAGGCCGCATGGATCTGGTACAGGCAGAAATAGAAAATGCCAACGGCAATCGATGCTCCAGAACATGTTTGACCAGTGTCGTTTTGCCGGCTCCTGATGGAGCTGAAAAAATGATTAATTTTCCCATTGTCGGACCGGATTACTTACAATATGTTGGATATTTGTTCCTTCACTTTTTCGAGCTCATCCTTCATCTGGATCACTACCTGCTGCATGTCTGCATGATTGGCTTTAGAGCCTATGGTGTTGATCTCGCGTCCGATCTCCTGGGCGATGAATCCCAGTTTTTTCCCTATACTACCATCTTCTTGCATGGTTGCCATAAAATAACTGCAATGGTTCCTCAGGCGTACTTTTTCTTCATTGATATCTATTTTTTCCAGATAATAGATCAGTTCCTGTTCGAACCGGTTCTGGTCTATCGTATTTTCACCTACATATTCAACCAGATTTTGGCGCAAACGTGTTTTTATGGCTTCAATACGCTGAATTTCAAATTTTTCCACTTCAACAATACTTGTTTCAATGCTTTTAATGCGGGCCTGGATATCATCAGCCAATGCTTTGCCTTCCTGTTGCCGGAACTCATTCACCTGTTCCAGCCCTTTCCGGATACAATTGAGTAATGCAGTCCATTCCTTTTCATCCGGCTCTTGTCTGTCGGTCTTTAATACATCAGGTAGACGGATGATAGAGTTCAGAATATCAGGAGGTAACGATATGCCGTTTTTTTCGGATATTTTGGCTAGCTGCCGGTAATATTGATTGATAATGGTTTCATTGAACTGGGCCATTTCTTCCCCAATGTTCTCTTCAATTGAAACATACAATTCGATTTTTCCACGCAGGAGGCTGTTGGCTAATTCATTCCGAACCTCCAGTTCCTTTTCTTTATATACGTTGGGAATCTTTACTATCAGGTCAGCCTGTTTGCTGTTTAATGTTTTAATCTCAACGATTACTTTTCTTTTATCATTGGAGCATTCGGCTTTACCGAAACCGGTCATTGACTTCATGGTGTTTATTTAAATGTCTACTAATAAGTATTTTGCAAAAAACATATAACTTCACGCCTTATTATTTCGTATATAATCAATGAAATATAAGAATTCGTAAAAATATATAAAATAACCCTATAATTGGTGGTGGTATCCATTTTTTTGTACCTTTATACCCTTTGCTTGTTGTCATGTTTGTGTTGAAAAAGTATTTGATTTGTACCATTCTGGTATTTGTTGGGATCGGGTTACAACAATTACGTGCTCAGGAAATTTTGATTCAATGGACTGGGGTGGTTCGTGATGATTTATTGCAACCCATTCCTTTTACCCATATTATTGTGAAAAAAGATTTCAGGGGAACAGTCAGTGATCCGGAGGGAAGATTTACGATCATTACTTATCCCAATGATACCCTTTTGATTTCAAGTATGGGCTATAAGCCTATGAGAATACCGGTTCCGGATATTTCACTGGAAGATTCCAAGCATTATATTAAGGACATTATTATGGAACCGGATACCATTATGCTTGGGGAGGTAACGATATTTCCGTGGAAAACATACAAAGAATTCAAAGATGCATTTATGGCGTTGGAATTACCGGAAGATGACCTACAGCGGGCGTATCATAATATTGCCATAATGCAGGACCAGATCTACCATGCAATTAGTTCGCGTTCGGCGTCTCCTGCGGCAAATTTTCGTGATGTGATGGCAACAAGGCATAACCGTATGATGACATATGGACATATGTATCCTACCTATTCGATTACCAATCCTCTTGCGTGGGCACGATTTTTCAAAGCAATACGTGATGGAGAATTCAAGAAGAAGGACAACAACAGAAACGAAAACAGGCCTTCTGTTATTGAAGAATATAATAACCCAGATTGATGAAAAAAATTGTTGTTTTTGGTCCCGGTCCGGGTTTTAAGGGTGGTATCGCTAATTTCAGCATTTCTTTGGCCAAAGCTTTTGCCGGAATTGAAGATACTGAAACACACATGGTATCATGGACACACCAATATCCATTCTTTATTCCGCGTGATTTTATTGATGACAAAAGCCAGACAGAATTATTGGAAAAAAGTGGGGTGACTGTGCAATATACCATGAACTACAATAATTTCTTTACCTGGCAGAAAACATACCAGGCTATTGTTGATATTGATCCTGATTTTGTGGTGATACAATGGTCCAGTACCATACAGGCATTCCCGATCGCTTACCTGATCCGCGAACTCAAATCCAATACGCAGATACGGATCATTGCGGATTTACACTTCGGGAACCATAAAGAATATACCAAAATGGTCAAGAGACTGGCTACCTATGCAATCAAGTATGCAGATGCATATGTGGTACACTCTTATAAGACAGCATTTGAGGTCAAAGAATTATTTCCCGATATTACTTTTGATTTGATCGAGGGACTGGATGACAGGCCGGAAAATAAAGGAAAACCGATACTGAAACTGTATCATCCCATCTATGATATGTTTACGCCAGATCCTACATTTGATGTGGAAGCACAAAAAAAGCAGTTACATTTACGGAAATATGTATTTTTATTTTTCGGGTTCATCATCAAGTATAAAGGCCTGCACAATGCGATTCTGGCATTTGCAGAACTGGCCAGGACAAGGGACGATGTATCATTGTTGATCGTCGGCGAATCATCATGGCAGGCGCAAAAGCAAAAAAAGAAAAAACGGCTCAGACGTTTTTTTAGCCGGCACTTACGTGCATTATTTGTTAGTAAAAGAGAAGATGAGACCAATTACCAGCCCTTGGATATGATCGACCAATTGGGGATCCGGGATTGTGTTACAGTGGTTAATGAGTTTATTCCCAATGAAGAAGTATATAAATATTACCAGGTGAGTGACGCCATAGCTTTATTCTATGAAACAGCTACATCCTCAGGAGTGGAATCTATTGCATATAATTTCAAATTACCTATTGTCGCAACACGGGTAGGGCATTTCCCGGAAACGGTAAAGGAAGGTGTGACGGGCTATCTGGCTGATCCTGGCGATATTTCATCTATGACCGAAGCCATGCAGAATATTATTGATCAACCCATTCCTCCCGAAAATTTTGATAAAGTGGCCAAAGATATGAGTTGGGCCAGTTATGCCCGTTCCATAAAGAGCATGGCCGAGTCGATTAAAAATTAATTTCTTTTATTTTTCTTCAGGAAGATATCTAAATAAACCGGGAGGTGATCACTGATCCCGTTGTTGTATTTTTGTCCGATATAGGTCCGGTAAGGTTTAACTCCCGAATAACGTTCATCCGGTTCGAATAGGTGATCTGCACGGAAAATATGACAATGGCCTGCATTCGTTTGTATACTGTTTTTAGTAGAGAGTAAACTCCCTGAGACGATCATCTGGTCATAAACAAACCATCTGCCCTGATATTTTATAGTTCCTGTTTTTTCCCCGGTTTTATAAGCCGTTAGGTTGAAGAGATTGGCCATTTTATTTTGAGATGTATCCTGTAAAGCTTTCAGTTCTTTTAAGACACTTTTATCTGATGGATTATCATTCATATCTCCGGTAATGATTATATTGGCCCATGGGTTCCTGGCATAGATAGAGTCCACTTTTTCGCGTAATAACGATGCTGCCAGCATACGGGCCGGTTCGCTTTGGCGTTGTCCGCCGCTGCGCGAGGGCCAGTGGTTGGCGAAAATATGTAAAGTGTCGCTATTTCCGGCCAGCATTGTCGCATACACAATATCACGTGTTCGTTTCCGGTTATCGGGGAATCGGACACGAATGAATTGCTGGCGGATACATTTCAGATAATCATTTCTGTACAATATGGCGACATCGATACCCCGCTGGTCCGGAGAATCCTTATGAATAATGCGATAGGGATATTTCATGAGCGGCGTCCGTTTGGTCAATTCATCCAGGACAAACCTGTTTTCCACTTCGCACAAGGCGATCAGCGCTGGAGGATCCCATTCACCGACATTTGCAATAACACGGAATAATGCATTCCTTTTGGCCAGGTACCTGCTTTGTGTCCATCTCATCTGACCTTCAGGAGTGAATGGATTATCGTTGGTGGAGGGATCATTTTCCGTATCGAAAAAATTCTCCACGTTATAGAACATCAACCGGAGAAAAGTATTTCCCTGTTCATGGATTTTCTGGCTGTAACCAAAGGTAAAGGAGGAATAAAGAAATAAAAAGGACAAAATGATTTTTTGTCCTTTCATGAGATACTGCCTGGATGTATGTATCATAAATGATCAATCGCTTTTTCTCGATTCATCAATATTCTTAATTGTTTCACGTAAAAAGGCTTCAAATGGGACGGCAAATTCTTTCCGGCGTAATGCAAATTCAACGGTTGTTTTCAGAAAATCCATTTTGTTCCCTATGTCATAACGTTTTCCCTCGATAGTTGAAGAGATAATGTTCTCCTGTTTTAATAATAAACGTAAAGCGTCCGTTAATTGTATTTCATTTCCTTTTCCCTTAGCCGTTTTCTCAATTGCCGGAAATATTTGCGGTGTTAGCACATACCTTCCTGCGATAGCGAGATTGGATGGGGCCTTTTTTACTTCCGGTTTCTCCACCAATTCAGAGAGCTGCATGATCCGGTTGTTTAATTTCGTTCCACCTACAATGCCGTAGCGCGATACTTTATCATGGGGTACTTCTTCAACCGCAATGACACACTGATGGTACTGTTCATAAGCATCAATTAACTGTTGGGTTACCGGAATTACAGAATTGATGATCGTATCACCGAGTAATACCGCAAAAGGCTCATTCCCGCAATGGAACCGGGCATGATAGATCGCATCTCCCAGGCCATTCAATTCTTTTTGACGGATAAAGTGGATATTGGCCATATCCTCAATATGACGGATCTGGTTGTATAAGATCTCATCTTCTTTCTCCTGGATACGGGTTTCCAATTCGAAATTGCGATCAAAATGATCTTCGATAGAACGTTTCCCTTTTCCGGAAATGATCAGAATATCTTCGATGCCTGAATCCACACATTCCTGAACTACATACTGGATAGTTGGGGTGTCAATAATGGGTAGCATTTCTTTAGGTTGGGCCTTGGTGGCAGGCAGAAACCGGGTACCGAACCCGGCCGCAGGAATTACAGCTTTTCTTACCATTTACATTCAATAATTATGATGAAGTTCAATATAAATTTCCGTTAAAAATTATAATACATAGGGTTTGATCACCCTGGCATTGATTTTTTTCAGGTTGACCACCAGCTTGCTCAAGGTTTCATCATCAGGATACATGCCGATAATGGCTCCCCCGGAACCGGAAAATTTGGCCGATGCTCCTGATTTACGTGCCGTATGTACCAGCTCCATATTACTGTCGGATATATTCATGATGTTACAGCGTAGATCAAAATTCCGGTTGATCAGTTCATTGAGGGTTCCGTAATCCTTTTTCAGGATTGCTGTTTTTCCCAGTTCGGCGACTTCAGCCAGTTCATCAATGGTTTTTAACACCTGTTCATCCCCTTTTTCATAACGTTCTTTCAGGTTATTGAAAACGGTACCGGAAACTTTGCTTAAATCTGTTTTATATGCCAGATATAATTTAGGAAGTAAAGACGGATCAATTCGTTCATATTTTCCATGGTGGTGCTCTTCCATATACTTCCTGTTGAAATCCATATAAACACAACCTTCATATACCTGTATCACCCTGTCCTGAAGGCCGGCGTTAATCGCCAGTTCTTCCATTTCAGCAGCCAGTATGATGCTGGGCAATGTTTCGATAGGGATTTCTACCTGATAGAATTGCATCAGGGCACGTATGGTAGCAGTGGCAATAGCGCTTGATCCGGCTAATCCGACCTGTCTTGGAATGGACGACTGGTAACGGATCGTGAAGTTCTTATTGGCCAGCCTGATATCGTTCTGCTCACAATATTCACAAAAACGTTTGATAATGGCCTTTATTAAACGGCGCCCTCCGTAGTATCCATTTTGCCTGATGGTTTCTGTTAGATGATAAATATTACGAAAGCTATTCCGGTCGACTTCAGTCTCTTCTATCACTAATTCCGGAGTCTGGTAAAGGGAAATAATAGCTCCGAAGTTTTTTACAATGATGGAAATAGTCTTCCCAAAGTATCCGTCGGAAGGATTTCCTAATAATCCTGCACGGGCATACGCTCTGCTTTCTATGATCATTATTATTTCTTATTAAAATGCAAAACTACCAAATAAAATATAAATATTTTTGTCTGTCAAGCATCAAATGATACCAGGTAATTTATATTCTTGTCAAAAATAGCAAAAAACAAGTTATATTTGTAATGATTGTAATAAAAGTTTCAAATGCTTCATTGGCCGATAGATGACACAATTACGTCGCGCAGGTGAAGGATGCAAATATTGTCATGTACTAGTCCTTAATGTCCATCCGTACATATTATATTTCTATTTTCATTTTTATATGGTGCGACCTTTTTACCGTGCAGGCTCAGGAGGTCTTTTCTGACAGTGTGGATGAAAGCGTGAAAGGAAAATTTTACCAAAGGGATACTTCATCAGCCAGATGGATCAGGAGTTTAAAAAACGTGATCCTTATTTCACCCAAAAACGAATCCGTGGCAGATACATTTAATGTTGAATCATACGTGGATGAGAATATCGGGGCAACAGGGCGTGTCATCAAAAAGATAAATATCATACGTCTGGAACCTTTTGGAGGAGATATTCACGGAGCTACTGACAAAAAAAATTCATTTTTAGGAAGTGTCGGCAATACTGTTCATATAGATACCCGTGAATTCATTATCCGCAATGCTCTTTTCTTTCAGGAAGGTGATACGATTGATGTCCTGAAGCTTTATGATTCGGAGCGTTATCTCCGTCATTTACGTTTTATCGACGATGCCCTTATCAGGGTCGATCCGGTTGGGGATGATGAAGCAGAAGTGACGGTCATTACACAGGATATTTTTCCTTATGGGGTGGATTTTGGAACTAATTTTTCATCAAGGGTCAATTTAGCGTTATCCAACAGGAATATTATCGGGTTTGGGCTCGAAACCAAGGCCGGTGTATTTGTCGATTCGAAAAAAGACCATCTGATGGGATATGAGTTCATCATAAGGAAAGATAATATCCGGAATACCCATGTTTCAACTGAGGCGGAATATCTGGACAGGTATGAAACCAGGAAGATAGGGATCTCATTTAATCGTGATTTTTATACGCCAAGTACCAAATATGCCGGTAATATTACCCTATACAATAACCAGATAGGTGTAAATTATTATGATCCCGATTCTTCTTATGCTGAGATCAATCCGGTCCCTGTACGCTTCAATAATTTCGACGGGTGGATAGGTCGTTCTTTCCAGCTTAAGAAGCATTCTTTCAGCAGGTTGAGTAATAATTTCACGCTGGCATTGAGGGCACAGGAAACCCACTTTCTTCGCAGGCCTGAAAACTCCGAGAACCGGTATTACCAGTTTCAAAACAGAACGGTTTATCTGGGATCCCTTAGTTACTCGAGGCAGGCACACTATAAAACCAACCTGATATTTAACTACGGACGGACGGAGGATATTCCATACGGGTATTTATTCTCATTGGTGGGAGGGAAAGAATATAATGAATTATATAACCGGCCTTATTTTGGCGCAAATGCATCAGCCGGTTTTTTTATCCCGAATTTTGGTTATCTTTCCGGTGCTGCTACCTACGGGACATTTTTTCGCAAAAAAACTACCGAACAAGGCTCCCTGGATCTTTCCCTGAATTATTTTAGTAACCTTTTTGTTATAGGTAAATTCAGGCAACGTGCATTTACTAATATTCAATATTCCCATCAGCTAAATGATCCTATGAATGATTACCTGAGCATTGATGGAGATATGGGGATCCCCGGATTCAAAAACGATTCGGTTTTAGGAAGGTATCGTTTGAATCTTTCATTGGAATATAATCTTTTCACCCCCTGGAATCTGTATGGATTTCGCTTTGTTACGTATACTTTTGCCAATTTCAGCTGGTTGGGAAATCACAATAAGCCGTTTACCGAGAGTACGTTGTATTCTTCGTTTGGTTTAGGTATTCGGGTGAGAAATAACCGGCTGATTATTAATACCATTCAGATACAGTTGGCTTTTTTCCCCAATATTCCTAAAAATTCAAGTTTCAGATATATCCACTTAACGAGAGAAACCCTTTTATCTCCCCGTGATTTTTCGCCTAAAGCACCGGAAATAAAATCATTATATTAAATGTATAATTCCACCCTTTGAGGTTTGGACTTTATAAGGGAAGAAGATGTCAAATATCCACAGTATTGATTGTAATTCCTACTTTTTCGGCCAGTTCACCCAGGGAGGATACCTGGTTTTCCTGAACGGCCGTTAATACGAGTTTGGCACAGGCCTTGGCATCGCTTCCGGCATAATGGTGTAAAAGAGCAATGTCGAAACGTTGACATAAGGCATTGAGATTATATGCCGGTAATTTCTTCCAGACCTTCCGGGACATCTGTAAGCTGCATAAATAATCGGACCTGGGATACCTGAGATCATAGAGATCCAGTACCGTCCTTAGTACGGATATATCGAAGGAGGCATTGTGGGCCACCAGCGTTTGCCCGTCGAAATAAGGAAACAATTCATCCCACATCTGATCGAACGTACGCGCCCTTTCCAGTTCCATGACACTGATCCTGTGTATTTCCTGATAACGTGCGTTCATATAGGGAAAACCATAGGGCTTGATCAGTAAAGAGCGTTCATCGGTGATCCTTCCGTCCTCTACTACACAGATACCAATCTCACAAGGGATCAGCCCTGCGGAAGTCTCAAAATCTATGGCGGTAAAATTCATGGACGGGGTCTATTTTTAATCCTGTTTCGCTTTGTCAAATATTGTGAAAGCCGGGAAGGCATCGCAATCTTGCTTATATATTTTTCAAAAATAGAAAAAATCGCTGTTGAAATAACATTTATTGGTAAGAAGTAATGAATGGGGAATTTAACTAGTTTTGCCATTCTTGGTGATAAAGAAAATGACAAACAGTACTTCCCGGTCCAAGTATTGGATGTTGAAAGGTTAGAACGAACAAAATAATCAGTTACACCACATGTATGAATGTTTTGATGTCAAGCAAACAGGTAGCTGTCTGTATCGTCGCATAAACAAAATCAATTAAATGTGAAAAAAATAATACAAATAACCCTTTTCCTTTTTGTAACATTTAGTATTGCAAATGGGCAGACAAGGTTACAAGTGAAGGAAATTAAATCTAAAAATTATTACACTCATATTCCCACTCAATTAGAATTTCCTAAATCTATATTTTCTGATTTCCAACGGAAAAACATTCATTCTTTTGATAAGGAAAATAAAAATATTAGTGTTACATATGAAAAAAATGTAAACGGAGAAAAAACAACATTTTCGTTGTATTTGTATCCAGCTGGCGATGCTTATGAAGGCCGTCTTCGCGAGGAATATCAAAATTCTATACAATCTGTTGCTGCAATGCAGAACAAAGGATTGTATGCCACACAATTTGCAATGCGACATGTAGGGGCAAAATATGTATGTAATGGTTTTAAAACCATATTTACGGATGAGCAAAAGGATTTATCGCAACTAACAATATTCGAATCCGGAACCTGGTTTTATAAACTTAGGATTACGACAAACAGGTCAGATACTGCTTTTATGTTAAGTTTAGAGAAGGAAATCCTTCAAAAGTTTGATCCGACATCATTAACCGATTTGAATCAGCTCAATGAAAAAATAAGTGTATATTTTTCGAAGTTAGCTTTCGGAGACTCTCTCTTATTAGGCTCTGTCATGGGATCTGCTTTTAGAAAGATAGACTGGGTAATGGAAAATGTAAAAGAAAATGAAAGAGCGACAGGGTTTCCTGATTTATATTTGAACCTACATGTTGAAGGATTAAAGGCATTCATGGAATTTCAACATAGAGTTACAACAACAAAAAGTGAATTCACAGAAAATTATTTAAAAGAATTACAGTTAATTTCCGACGCTGATTTTTTACCGGAATTTGTAATGGAGCAATTTGAAATGATATTGATAATTCCCGAAAATATGCCGGACAAGTACGATGAATACCTGAAGTGGAAAATAGGAAATAATATTTCGATTAACTTAAGCCAAAAGTTTTATGTTTTATCTTTTGATGTAAAAGAATGAATCCCGTAGTTAACAACCTGTTGTATGAAATTATGACTGTAGCTTGTCCGAAGGCTTACAAGAAGCGATTTAACTTTGTTGAGCTTACAAGCTCGGTTGGTATTGTGCGGGGCTCTTTCCAGTATCAGGAATTTATGTGCAAATCTTCCACCCGGACATTTTTACCTGTTATGATAAGAAACGGGTTTATTTCAGCATTAATCAACAGGATAGTAAATGACTAAATAATAACAAAATATCATGAGTAATTATGGTTTTGAGGTAGGGTTGAATGGAAAAACATTGACCCGGGCAGGATTGAATGATACATATTTTGTATTGACCTGTATATTGGACTCATTTAGGAGGAAAATAGATGAAAGCGAAGAACTTTACCTGAGCGTTGGAGGATTGAAGCCTGAAACAGAGCAATATGTTGATTGGGTAAAGCGAAATTTGAAACTAGGCGATGTCGTGTCAATACAAGTCATCAACGATGACTTTGACCAACCAGTCTCTGTTAAGGAAAAAGAACCCCGGGAAGTAGAACTTAAGCGAAAGATTGAGTATTTTCATCAATTAAAAGAAGAGTTAAAAGGATACCTTGATGAATGATATGTTGGGATTTCTCCTTATGCCTATTACTGATAACAGAAGTAGTACCTTTTATCAGCAAATGAATACACCCCAATAAGGAAATTTGTACCTTTGGGTAAAAATTGAATGATGATCATCTACCACAGTGTTTCTATTATT
>JAISOY010000174.1 GCA_031275285.1 Bacteroidales bacterium
TGATCTGCGAAATATCGAAATGAGCACCAGCAATGCGATTGGTCCAATCGAGCAATAAATTTTTTACTTCGAATGATGTTCCGAATAATCGGTTGATCCACCCGGTAAAGAGGTAAGCATATTTAAAATAGGCCAGTAACAATAAATTGAGTGTTACCCCGACACCTAACATCGTTTTTTTCCCCGCTCCGGTTTTTATTGCCTGTATGCCTCTTCCGATAAAGTAATTAAATAATACGGACCATAGTAATAGTGAAAAATAGTAGCCGCCACATTTATAGTAAAAATAAACACTTACCAGAAACAAGAAAGTATTGCGCCACGCATTTTTCTTGTAGAGTAGTGAATAAATCAACATCACCACCAGGAAAAACACCCAGAATGATGCCTGGGTAAAGATCATGGGATCTTTTTCCGAATATTTGAACCACTGTAAATATTCCAAACGGCAGGTCCCTTAAGATGAATACTCTGTAATGTTAAGAACAAGATGCCTGAAATACGAGAAGAAGGTATTTCAGGCATCTTACATATTAATTAAACGTTTTTCAATGTTTCTATAAGATAATCCCAGAATTTAGCGACAGTCGGGATATTGACCTTTTCTCCCGGTGAATGGGGATGCATGATCGTGGGTCCAAAAGAGATATAATCCATATCCGGATAATTTTTCCCGAAAATACCGCATTCAAGTCCGGCATGAATGACCTTGACTTCCGGTTCTTTTCCATACAGTTCCTGATAAACCTCTTTCATTGTTTTCAGTATCTTTGAATCGAAATTTGGTTTCCATCCCGGATACGATCCGCTTAATTCGATCTTTCCTCCAGCCATTTCACACAAAGCGGTCATGACATCAGCCAGGTTTTCTTTAGCTGAGTCAACAGAACTACGTAACAGGCAGGTAATGTCCACTTTTTTTCCGTCCGATTTCACAATGGCCAGATTCGTAGATGTTTCCACCACATCCGGTTTATCGGCAATCATCCGCATAGCTCCGTTAGGCATTGTATATAAGGCATTAAGAATATTGTCCTGTGACTTTTTGCTCCATACTTTTTCAGGAAGCCCCGTAGGATCACATATAAATTGAATACCTGACTCAACACCATCCAATTCGGCAGTAATCATTTTCAAAAACTCCCTGACACTATTCTCCAGTTCCGGCCCTTTCCCTGAAGGGATGGTAACAATGGCCGATGCTTCCCGGGGAATGGCATTACGCATGTTTCCTCCTTCAATAGAAGCAATTCTCAATCCATATTTTCTGGATGCATGCCATAGAAAACGGGTCATTATTAAATTTGCGTTACCTCTTCCCAGATGAATATCCAATCCGGAATGACCACCTTTTAATCCGGTAAGTTTGATTTCATATGCCCGGCCGGACTTTTCCGAAGGCTCTTCAGTATAGTCAATTGAGATAACCACATTTAATCCTCCGGCACAACCAATATATAATTCACCTTCTTCTTCCGAATCCAGATTGATAAAAACCGATCCTTTGAGCATTCCCGGTTGCAATCCGTTTGCACCGGTCATTCCGGTTTCCTCATCAATAGTAAACAATGCTTCAATAGGTCCATGCGCGATTTCTTTCGACTCCAGCACCGCCATAGCTGCAGCCACGCCTATGCCGTTATCAGCGCCCAATGTCGTTCCTCTGGCTTTAACCCAGTCACCGTCCACATAGGCTTCAATGGGATCCTTCTCAAAATCATGTTGTACATCATTATTCTTCTGGGGTACCATATCCAGATGCGACTGCAATATAACTCCGGGACGACCTTCCATTCCTTTGGTGGCAGGTTTTCGTATGATGACGTTGCCCGTCTGGTCTACTGTATGATCCAATCCCTGTGTAACAGCAAATCCTTTAACAAATTCTATCGCTTTTGCTTCTTTCTTTGATGGTCGCGGAATTGCACACAGATCACTAAAGTGTTTCCACAATATCTGCGGTTGCAAATTGTTCAGTTCGTTACCCATATTTTTGTGTTTTGGTTAAAAAGTAAAGATAAGAAAAATATTGAAAGGGAGCAAAGTTCCATAAAAAATCAAGCACGCCCTATCTACTATCTTTCAGCCAATTACTTGAAATAATTCAAAAATATTTCTTTATAGGCCGGAGAAATCTCGACCTCCGACCGGTCATCCAATACCACATATCCTCCGGATCCTTTGTGGTATGATTTGACCCTGTTTATATTAATGATATGCGACTTATGGACACGCATAAAGGGGTAAGGCAGTATTTCTTCAAAATGTTTCAGGAACCGGCAAACCATTTTCTTACGTCCTTCCGAGAGGTACAGGTCTGTGAAATTTCCATTCCCCTGCAAACGGACAATATCTTCCATTTTTACTACCTCGAACCCTTCCAAAGTTGGAAGGATCACCTGTCTTTTTTCAGGTTGTGACTGACGGAAGTTTTCAACAACTACACGATTCCTGTTGAATGTTTCTTCTTTTAATAATTGTCGCTGTACTTTATTTACAGCTGTGATCAATTCTTCTATACTGACCGGCTTCAACAGGTAATATGCTGCACTTTGGTTCAAGGCCTTGAGTGAATATTCCGAAAATGCCGTAACAAAGACTGTCTCAAAGGTCAGGTCTTTACATGCTTCCAATACATCGAAGGCATTCCCGAAAGGCATTTCCACATCCAGGAAAACTAATTCAGGCTGCACCTGATGAATCAACGAAACAGCCTCCTTACAATTAACCGCTTCACCTAAGATTTCCACCTGAGGACAGTATTTTGACAAATAATTTCCAAGTACTTCCCTGGCGGCTGATTCATCTTCTACAATTACAGTTCTGATCCTATTCATCTATATTTATTTTATGGTAGCCGGATGAATGAACGGAAAAGAGATTTCAACAACTACACCTGTTTCAGGCGAGGTTTTTTCCATCATGAATATTTGTATCTTTATATGGTACACATCATTTAAGAGTCTTATCCTTTCAGAAATATTATTTAATCCGCGTGATTGATGTAATTTTTGATTCATCGTTCTAAGCTCCCCGCTTCTTTTTAATCCAATACCATTATCTTCGACACGAACGACGATCATATGATCGATTTGCCTGATTTGAAGCTGCAGTAACCCTTTGTAATCAAGATAACGTAAACCGTGCCATATGGCATTTTCCAGATATGGCTGTATCAACATGGTAGGAACATAGGCAGCTTCAGTGTCAATTGATTCTTCAATATCTATCTCGTATATAAATTTATCTGCGAATCTAAGATGTTCCAGGTCCAGGTATTCTTTTAGCTGCTCCATTTCTTTGCTTAACCTGATGAAATCATTATTGGAGTTTTCCATGATGTTACGCATCAGCCGTGAATAGGATGTCAGGTATTTATTGGCTTCCAGCTCATCATTTCTTGCAATAAATTGGTTGACACTGTTCAGGCTGTTAAAAATAAAATGCGGGTTCATTTCCCTGCGTAACGATTGTAATGCTATTTTCTTATTTCGCTTTTTGATGACATTTAACGCATGAACAATAAATATAAGGAGCACCAGCATCAAAAAAACAGAAGCGATCAATACATAATTGAGTATATTTTTTCCTCTGATCAGTTCATCATTAAGGATGCGTTCCGTTTCTAACTGCCGTATCCTTTCTTCCGTGACCTGAAACAATTTATTATCGACCAGTGAACTATCAGCCTGGATTGTTCTTTCAAGGTTATGAAGAAAATCCTGGTATAATTCTATACTTTTATGATACTGGTTATTCTTTTGATAATAACCGGTCATATCTTCCACACTTTTCTTTGCCTCAAATGTTTGTCCGTGGTTAATTGCCAGTTCATACGATTTCATCAACGACTCCAGCCCTTTCGATATATTATTTTCAGAAAAATAAAGGGAAGAAAGTGAACGTAATTGCTCGATCTCAGCTTTCACATCATTCATTTGCCGCGCTTCATCCACCAATTGTTCATTCAGCCTTAAGGCTTCGCTATATTGGTTTTTCGAAGCATAAGCTTTGGCCATTTCACCTTTGATCTTTATTTCTTCCGTTTTTTCTTCTGTGTTATCCAAAGCTTTTTTGAAATTCTGAAAAGCCACTTCTGTTTTGTCCTGCTGCATTTGATTCTCCGCCATCTGCTGATAGGCTACAACCTTTTCTTCATTGGTTCCTCTCTCTTCCAGCAAGTCAATATTACTTTGGATATAAGTAGATTGTGTCACCGGATCGGCTATGTTGCGTAAACGATTAGCGTCATTATCATTGAGCTGTTTCATGAAATCATCTTTTGCCTGATTTCCGGCTTCTTCATAAAGGCTTATGGCTAACCTATAAAGATGTTGTTTTTCTTTTAATTTCGCCAGTTCACGATTGACTGCAGCCATCTTTTTCTTTTCTTTTTTCTTTGTATAAATATCTTTGGCCCGGTTTAAATAGTCCTCTGCTTTCTCATATTCGTTATTATTGATAAGTTCTTTTGCCAGGGCCTCGTATTCTAATGCGATATCTTTATCGGATTTAGATTCCTTGAGCTTTTTCGATAACTTTGAAGCACTCCGGTTCAGTGAATTCATTTGCGGAGTAGGAACAACCATCAAAGAATCCTGCTCTGTCTGGGAAAATGAAATATTCAATATGAGGAATGCACATGAAAAAAACATATACACCTTTTTGGTATACAGTTTTATCCTGTTTTTTAATAAGGAGGATATTGTAATCATAATCCCCAGGTCATATACATACAGAATTTCACTCTGTATATCGTGATGAATTATTCTCCAATCAGACTCTCTAATGCGGCATTTACTTTTCCGAAAGAAAATCCGTCCAGTAATTGCTGCATTTTTGATTCGATCCTGTCATTACATAAATTACCGATGCTTCCCTCATGGGTATGCGTTACTACTTTTTCCGGGACGAAGCGTCCTTCATTAATCTCAATACCGACCTGTTTATAAGCATCCCTAAACGGGACTCCGTTGAGTACTAACTTATTTAATGTGTCTACGCTGAATAAATAACGGTAACGTTCATCATCCAGTATCTGTGTATTGACGATCACTTTCCCGGCCATGTAAGCCAACATGCCCATACAATCCTTTAATTCTTTAAAAGCAGGGAACAATATTTCTTTTAATATCTGCATATCCCGGAAATAACCGGAAGGAAGGTTGTCCAGCAACAATATAATATCGTTGGGCAAGGCTTGTATCTTATTACATTTTGCCCGGATCAGTTCGAATACATCCGGATTTTTTTTGTGGGGCATAATACTGGACCCGGTAGTCAGCTCATCCGGCAGTGAAATAAATCCGAAATTCTGACTCATATATAAACAGGCATCCATACTGAAACGAGATAATGTTGCAGCTACCGAAGCCATAGCAAAAGCAACGGTTTTTTCGGTTTTTCCCCGTCCCATCTGCGCATATACCACATTATAGTTAAGATCTTTAAAACCCAGTAATTCAGTAGTCATGGTACGGTTGAGAGGAAAGGATGAGCCGTATCCGGCAGCCGAACCCAAGGGGTTCTGATTGGCAACTTCCCAGGCCGACAGCATCAGGCGGATATCATCCGTAAGGCTTTCCGCATACGCTCCAAACCATAATCCGAATGAAGACGGCATCGCTACCTGTAAGTGCGTATATCCGGGCATCAAAACATCCTTATATTGATTACTCTGCTTAATAAGCGTATTAAACAGATATTTAACACCTTCTACCATTTCTTCTATCTCATGCCTGATATATAGTTTGATATCCACTAAAACCTGGTCATTACGAGAACGACCGCTGTGCACTTTTTTACCGGTATCCCCAAGCTTTCTGGTAAGCATCAGTTCGATCTGGGAATGTACATCTTCGACATCATTTTCAATATGGAAATTACCTGACCGGATCTCCCTGAATATTTGCCGCAGCTCTTTTTCAAGCACATCCAGTTCTTCTTTTTTCAATAATCCAATGGATTCCAGCATACGGATATGAGCAATGGTACCCAACACATCAAATGATGCCAGATACATATCCATTTCCCTGTCGAGACCAACTGTGAATCGTTCTATTTCTTTATTTACTTCAATTCCTTTGTCCCAGAGTTTCATTTGAATATAATTTGATTTTTAACGGTCAAATGGAACATCCCGGTATATTCATGCGTGTTTGTTGACGCAAGTGCATGGACGTTTCATCTGTATATAATTATTTTAAAGGTCTGATCTAATGTCCGGTTTCGTTCATCCTGATGGTTATACCATCATGTTTACGGACAAAAACATATGATTTTATTGATTATTGAAAATAATTCGGTTCGGTTTTAGGTATTATGGTTTCTTTTTTCACCACCTTCAATAAATCTATTTCGAAAATCAATACGCTATTGGGTCTTATTTTCCCCTGAGGATTCACATTTTCTCCGTATCCCAGTTCTGCAGGAATGAAAATTTCCCATATTGATCCTTCAGGCATCAACTGTAATGCTTCCGAGAAACCACGAATCACCCCACTTACAGACAATTTTAGCGGAGTTCCCCGTTCTTTTGCACTATCAAATACCGTTCCGTCAATCAAAGTACCATGATAGATCACCTCCACATCATCAACTGCTTTAGGCTTTGCCCCTGTTCCCTGCCTGATGATCCTGTATTGTAATCCGCTGGGAAGTGTTGTGATTCCTTCCCTTTTACTATTTTCTTCCAGGAACTCCCGCCCCTGTTTCAAAAGCGCATCATTGGCTTTCCGTTGCAGGTTAGTGAAATATTTCTGCAAAAATGCATTGATCTCCTGATCATTCATTCCAACAGATATTTGATTCACGGCATTTTTTAATCCGCCAGAAAAAGCATCGACATTAAAACCTTCAATATTGGAAGTGGAAATCTGCTTTCCATACATATAACCAAGAAAAAAACTGACTGAGTCCGCGTTGCTCATCGGTTGCTGGCCCCGGGCATCAATAGAGCCCAACAGGAACAGTATTAAAATCGGAAAAAAGGAATTATATTTCATACACGACCGGTTAACATCAGAAATATTGATTTTTATAATAAAACAATTACAAAAGTACGATTATTTATCAAAATTAAGTAGTTGATGCATTACAGGAAAGCAACACTTATAATTTCGAATTTAAAATATAAAATTCAATATTCACAATATTATGAATAGCAATAAGCTAAAACAACGATTTGTGTAATTATATTTTTTAATCTGTATAATGATTATTTTCATTTTACTAAGTTCATGTACATATCAAATACCTGCTTCGGGAACATAAAACCGACCAGCCAGGAGCAGATGATCATCCGTTGAAACAACCGCTATTCATGGCGCAAAATCAGTTCAATACCATATAGATAAACAATAAAAGATAGATTTTTTCAAAAATGATGGAAACCAATAATATTAAGCATTCAGTGCTATTTATTATTTTCTTAAGTCGCATCGATCAAGTTGATTACGTTCAGAAAGCATAACATTAATTGTTTTATATTATTTATCTGATCTGTTTTTTTACTTTTGCGGCGTCAAAAAATATAACTAATATGAAAATAGTTGCCACAGTAGGGCTGTTAATCGTCTCCAATATATTCATGACTTTTGCCTGGTATGGGCATTTAAAGTTTAAAGAAATGGATTGGTTCAATCATCTTGGGTTACCTATGATTATCCTGATCAGTTGGGGAATTGCATTCTTTGAATATTGTTTTCAGGTTCCGGCCAACAGGATCGGCTTCATCGGGAACGGAGGCCCTTTCAATCTGTGGCAACTGAAAGTAATGCAGGAAGTAATCACATTAGTCGTATTTACCTTCTTTACCACACTGGTGTTCAAGAATGAATCTTTCCGCCTCAATCATTTAATCGGATTTATATTTCTTATCCTGGCTGTTTATTTTATTTTTAAGAAATAAAATATCAGGCTCACATACTAATGTAACAACTGAGAAATGTGAGTTACCATTGGTGAGACTGGCTTTCAACTTAGCTGATACTTTGTTTTTCCCTGATAAAAAGCTTTCATTATTTTATTTTTAACTTTGCATACTTATCCTGTTAACTATCGTATGATGAAGAATCATTTTAAAATTCATTTTTTCGTAGGAATTCTCTTAACCGTCCTTATTTTTTTGACGGGTAATGAGCTTTACGCTTCTAAAAGATACAATGCGGACGATTATCTGGTCATCGCTTCCGAAGAAGTAAGAAAAGACAAGTCATGGTATACTGTTGTCCAGGAACTGCAAAAGAAACATCAGGCTGGAGCTTTGTTCTATAATGAACACCCCGAAGAACTGCTTCCGGAACTGAAGGAAATACGTCCGCGTTACGTTGCAATAGTAGAAAAACCCGAACAACTGAACAGGGACTTTATCATCCGCGTTCATCAATTGAGCCGGAAAATAGATGAAGATATCTTTGCCGATTTTTTATGGGGCGTGATCACCGGTTATGATGCCGGCTCTGCGCTTAAAATGGTGAACAACAGCACGGAGCCATTTGTGATCCGGGATGCGGTAGCGAGTATCACGGAACTGAAAAGTGCAAAATGGTTCGACAGATATGGTTGGGTGGATGATCATCAAAAGGGATTATGGGGAGAAAAACAGGAGAAAGGAGGAAAAATAGAAACGGACCGGATCGATGAAAAAGAGGTATTGAAAAAATTTACGGACCTTTATGAAAAATACCGTCCAGACCTGGTTGTTACAGCAGCACATGCCACAGAGAAAAACCTCGAAATGCCCTTTTCACTCGGGAATATCAAATCCCGGGATGGTGTCCTCTACGCAGAAGACCGTTTCACCAAAGATACATGGCCTCTTGTTGAAAGCGGGAAAAGAAAGGTATACTTTGCTGTGGGTAACTGCCTGATCGGTAACATCGACAACACGAAGGAAAGCATGGCGGTCGCATGGATGAACAGTGGGAACGCCGCTACAATGATCGGATATACGGTGCTCACCTGGCACGGAAGAAACGGCTGGGGTGGTTTAAAATACTGGTTGACTACTCCCGGAAGGTATACCCTTGCCGAGGCGGTCTATCTGAACCAGCAGGATTTTCTTCACCAACAGGGCCAGTGGAATCCTGTTTTCCTTACGGAGAATTATCCGCATCAGAAAGATTTCAACAAGGGATGGAAAGAAGCAACAGACAGACTTAGTGAGGCCTTGGGCGATAAGCCTACTAAAGACCAGCTTGGGTTCTGGCATGACAGGGATGTCCTGGCCTACTACGGTGATCCGAAATGGGATGTAAGGCTTCAGGAGATCGAACAGGAGAAAGATTTTACAATACGGTACAAAAAGAATAAAGGCCGGATAAAAGTCATCATAAAGACAAAAAGAAATTTCAACCTAAACAGGATGAAAGGGGATGGTTTCAAGGAGGAACACGTGTTGGATCTGCCTTTCAGTTGTTTCTTTCCCGAGAGGTTGAATAACCCGAGATTAGCGCCGGGACAGATATGGAATGCAGCAATCGATGAAAACTTTTTATTATTGTATGATCCTTCATTCGTACCAGGAAAAAGCTATACCGTTATTCTTGATACGGATGACTGATCTCTCATGCAAAGCGAAAATCTTAAACTTTGAATCTTGAACCCCGAAGGGGGTAATCCGGAACCATATTCATATCATTGTTTTGTCCAGAATGCATGGGTAAAAAGGACCAAGACGGCATATAATTCGAGACGCCCGAAAAGCATTAAAAAAGAACACACCCATTTTCCGAAAATAGATACGCCGCCAAAATTTCCTGCAGGTCCCACCAGCTCCAGGCCCGGCCCTGAATTTCCCAGACAGGCGATGGAGGCTCCTACGGAAGAAGTAAAATCCAGTCCGCTGATCATCAATAAAAAAGTAGCTGCCGTAAATACACACAAAAAGATCATAAAAAAAGACAACGTCCGGAACATCTGGTCCTCCGGAACATTTTGCTTATTTAGCTTTACCTGGATCATTCCCCTCTGATGTACAATCCGTTTAAACTGGACAGGGATCATTTTGAAGAGGAGGACAAAACGGACCACCTTCAGGCCTCCGGCTGTAGATCCGGCAGATCCGCCGATAAAAGCGATCAAAAAAATAATAAACCATAATGGAGGAAACCAGAGCGTATAATCGCTGACCACATATCCGGTAGTGGTCAGGATGCTTACCACATGGAACAGGCTTTCACGTATTGCCTGTTCTATTTTAAAATCATGATATAACAAACCACAACTGATAAATAAAGTTGCCAGCAACACGATCAGTAAGTAAAATTTGAACTCGTCATTAGCCAACACTTTCCGAAAATCACGTTTCCAGGCAAAATACAACAGCGTAAAGTTAGTTCCTGCCAACAACATAAAAAAGACAGAAACATACTGTGAATAAGCAGAATAAGCCCCCATACTGGCATTCTTTGTGGAAAATCCGCCCGAAGCGGTAGTAGAGAAAGAATGGCAGATGGCGTCAAAAAAACCCATCTCAGGAATATAAAGCAAGGTGCAGATAATCGTAAAAAAGATATAAATACGTGAAATGTATTTAGCCGTATCTTTAATTCTCGGGCTCAACCGGCTGCTGATGGAAGCATTAGAGGTTTCCGCATGATAGATCATCATACTCCCTACCCCGAAAATCGGTAATATGGCAATACCCAACACCAGGATACCCATCCCACCTATAAAATGCATAAATGCCCGCCAGAAGAGCAATCCGTGAGGTAAAGCTTCAATATCACTGAGAATGGTGGCACCGGTAGTGGTAAATCCCGACATGGCCTCGAAAAACGCATCAGATATGGAATGTATCTCTCCGCTAATCAGAAAAGGAAGCGAACCAAATAATGCAAA
>JAISOY010000175.1 GCA_031275285.1 Bacteroidales bacterium
ACGTTGGAACGCCAGGGTTCATCGTATTGCGCTTCTTCGTATACCTCATACTTACTGGTAGCATAGGTGAAATTCGCCCTGGCCGATGTCCAGAAATCCTTTGTCCAGTTTTGCTGGTATTCCAGGCTTATGTCTGTTCCTTTTCCGGATGCTTCTCCTAAATTGGCTTTAACCGTCGCGGACAACCCCATAGTAGTAGGTATATAGGCACGATCCATCAATATATTACTACGAGATTCCGTAAAATATTCAGCAATCACCGTCAGTTTATCCCACATTCCCAATTCTACCGCAAAATTTTGTTTTGTAGATTTTTCCCAGGTAATATTATTATTGGCATATCTACTTATCGTCATCCCATTTTTTCGTGTGGTAAAATCAGATCCGAATGTGGCTGCTTTGCCTCCATCGTTCATATTCATCTCCGATAAGTAGAAGAAACGATCGGCAGCAGTGCCGATCTGGTCATTACCTACCAAACCATATGAATAACGTAATTTCAGGTTGGATACTACCGGTTTGATAGATTGCCAGAAATCCTCATTAGATACATTCCACGCAAGACCGGCGGATGGGAAAAAACCGAAACGTTGACTGGTATGGAATCGTTCGGAACCGTTATAACCGAAGTTGAATTCGGCAAAATAACGGCTATCGTATGAATAAGTGACACGTCCTGACAATCCCAGGTTACGGGCAGGTAAAGATTGTTGTAAAGAACCGGTTTGGGCATTCAATGTCTGTCTTGCCATAAATACCACTAATCCGCTCACACTATGTTTTTCACTGAAAGTACGGGTATAGTTGGCCATCCCTTCAAAATAAAAGGTAGAATTAATCACCCGATCATTAGGATTTTCACTATATCCCAGGTATTCCGTTCCTTTCCCTTCATTGGTTTGAGTCAGCGTATATTTTCCTGTAGCATAATCATAACTGGTGATATCATAATAATAAGGGTTATAATAACGACTTACGGAAAACTGTGCCAGACGGGAAATATTCAACATACCTCTGACAGAAAGTCCTTCTGTCAAAAAATCAAGTTCTTGTTTAAGTTCCATTTGTGCAAGTAATTGGGAACGAGACCTGTCCTTATACCCCTTAACCATTTCCGCATAAGGGTTCGTATACCTGTCGGGATCTGGATTTCCGAACATGATATGTCCGACATGTGAATATTCAGGTGTCACAGGATAATAGGCAGGAAACATGACGGGATTAGTGTGCATGATCTGGTAATAAGTCTCTGTTCCTCCATTTATAGGACCACTGTAGTCGTCAAAAGCACCGCTTAAACGAACTGCCAGTTCTGTGGTTTTTGTGAGGTCGATATTCACATTGGCACGCATGGTGTATGTCTTGTTATCTATATTGCTATTGAAGTTGTTTCTTTTGTCTACTTTCAATATACCATTGTCTTTGCTGAACGAGGCTGCAACATAATAACGGGCAACTCCCCCTCCACCTGAAACGCTCAGATTAGCCCGTTGGTTCATACTGTAATCTTTCAGTAGCATATTCATCCAGTCATTGGCCGGATAACGTAACGGGTTGAGACCAAGAGCCGTACTTTCTATTTTTTCTTCAGCATAAGGCAGTTCTCCTAACGGATCACGGGTCAATACCGCTTCATTGCTTAATCTCATAAATGTAACAGGGTCTGCTAATTTAACATTTCTTGTTGGCATCGACAGTGAATTTTCAACCCGTAAAGATATTTTTGCCGGCCCGACACTACCTTGCTTGGTGGTTACCAAAATAACCCCATTGGCCCCACGTGCACCGTATAAGGCGGTGGCTGTAGCATCTTTCATTACAGAAAAACTGGCAATATCATCGGGCTGTAAACGGGCCAAATCCGTCGTGGTCAATTCTATACCGTCAATCAGAATCAAGGGATTAGTATTAGTCCCGAAAGTAGTGATTCCGCGAACAAAGAAATCGGCATTGTCCTGTCCCGGTTCGCCGCTTCGCTGGTAGGCGATAATTCCAGCCATATTCCCGGCTAAAGCAGTAGTAAGGTTACTTGAAGGTACTTTCAGTTCGGCCGGATTAATGGTGCTGACAGACCCGATCACGCTTTCCTTTTTCTGCTTTCCGAAAGCCACGACTACTACTTCTTCTATTTCAGAAAATTCTTCCTGTAAAACTACAGCTATAATACGCCTGTTACCCACCGTAGTTTCCATCATTTGATAACCCATAAAACTAAATTGTAGAACAGATGTATCACTGGGTACTGTGATGGAAAATTCACCATTCCCGTCTGTATTGGTACCTACTGTCGATCCGCGAATGATCACATTTACCCCGGGTAATAGATCCCCGGATTCATCAGAAACGGTACCGGTGATCCTGATTCCTTGTTGTAATCTGGCGACATTTGTTCGTTCTTCTTTGTACAGGAGGACCTGTTTTTCATGCATACGGTAATTGATACCTTTATCTTCTAATACCTGATCCAATATATCAGTAATGGATGTATTCTGAAACTCTCCGTTTACTTTTTGTTGTACATCTATCTGGGTATCATTGTAGAAAAACATCACTTCACTTTGGGATTCGATGGCTTTTAATAATTCCTTGATAGATATATCCTGTATCCGTATGCTTATCTTTTTATTGTGTGCCTGACCGGATGCAGAAAGTTGCATTAAAGTAACAAAAAGGAACAGTACACTGATTTTCATAATTCGTAAAATTCTAAAACAATCCTCAAAAGTTTTTTTAGCTCTAATTTTTTTCATATATTTGATTTTTGTTATTTGCCCTTTTTCCTTATTGCATGGAGGGGCATTTACTATAAATATTATTGCAGGAGAGCGGTGAGTGCTGGAACCACTTGTCGCTCTTTCTCATTAAATTAATGATTCATTTCACTATTTCATAGGCATTTTATCGATTTTAAAGGTTAATTTTAATTGTTTGATCCATATATTTTAAAACTATTGTTACCGGTTTTCCTGAATTTTATTGGCGCTGCGCTTTGCATCAGTTGTATGATCGTTTCCCAGCTTTCGTCACTTATAGTTAATGTCAGCCGGTAATATTTCCCTAAGTTTTCCGGGCAGCTGACTTTTTTCCCATACCAACGTTCCAATTGTTTAATAATATCACCCAATTCAACATTATCAAAATATAAACGGCCGGTGATCCATTGGCAATGCTGTAAAGCGTTTATTTTCCTTATGTTGGTAGAGTGTTTGGTTTCATCAAATGTCAGGCTTTCATCAGGAGATAATTCAAATAAACGGCCGGAACTATCTTTATTGATATTAACTGCTACTTTTCCATCCACCAGTACTGTTTCTGTCATTGTGTCTTCAGAGTAATCGCTCACTACAAATTGTGTCCCCAGTACATGCACCTGTAACTTTTCGGTAGTGACGGTGAATGGTTGCTTTTTATTCTGTTTCACATCAAAATAAGCTTCACCGCTCAGCCGGACCTGCCGGGTTCCCGTTAAAAATTCTTCAGGATACTCGATACGGCTGCCGGCATTGAGCCAAACGATCGATGAATCGGGTAAAATGACCTGTCGTCGTTCTTCGTATGATGTTTCGGCAATTATGAATTTTAGCTGTGATGTACTATCTTTTCCCATTTGATAGCGATAATATCCTAAACCGGCCAGGAGAATAATACACGCAGCAGCAGATATCCTGATCATCATTGTCCGTACTTTGCCTTTACGTGGATTTGGATATATCCTGGCAGTTATCTTTTTCCAGACCTTTTGTTGTTCAAAATCACCAATGTCTTCCTTCTGGTCGTTCCACTGCTGCTCCATGCGATTCACCACCGGTTCCTGATCCAGAAACTTTTGTTCTTCCTCATATGGCATTTTTCCGGAAAGAAAACGAATAATTGTATTTTTCGACAAAAATGATTTCATCATATTTTTAGTACATGAAATGAATTACATGTATAAAGTATACACATAAAAATGATTGATCCCTTAGAAAAAAAATAAAAAAAATGTAATCCCCCTGATTAAATATTTCCGGATGGTTTTTAAAACCTGGTAAATATGCGCTTCAACCGTTTTTTCAGAAATATTCAATTGAGCTGATATTTCTTTGTAGGTCAACATCTGTTTCCGGCTTAACATAAAAACTTCCTGTTGTTTCGGAGGCAGTTTATTAACTATTTCATCAATATATCGAGAAAGGTCCTGAGTAGATATTTCATCTTCAAGTAGTTGATTTTCATTTTCTTCGAAACTGGCCAAAACAAAAGTTTGGAAATATGACTCATTGACTTTTTTCCTGTGTTGATTGAAAATCAAGTTTCGTGTAATAGTAAAAAGGTAATTATCAAAATTCATTTCAGGATTGATGGATTCCCTTGCTTCCCAAAGACGAATGAATACCTCCTGTACAATTTCTTCGGCATCTTCATGATGCTTCATATATCGTTTGGCAAAACGGTATACTTTTTTAGAATGATGTACATAGATATCTTCGAAAGCTTTCTTGTCTCCCTCCTTAAACTGCTCCAACAAAGCCGATGATATTCCCATTTATAAAGAAAAAGCCTTTATTACATTTGTAGAATATAGGATGCACCTCGGCAAAGTTTACGAACAAGTTCGACACTCTGCCCTCGGTTTTCACTATATTTGTAGAATATAGGATGCGGTTCGACAACCTTCAGGAACAAGTTCACACGATTGCATTCTCCTTTCACTATATTTATAGAATATAGGATGCGGTTCGGCAATCTTTAGAAAGCAAGCTTTCTACAATTGCTCTCACCTTTCGCTATATTTTGTAAAAATAAAAATTAAATTGCTAATTATCAATTTTTGGATTTAAAGTCGGTTACATTTGATCTGTTCATGCAATTAACCGGATAATTGAAGTTATTGTTCTGTTGTGAAACTTTTTAAAATCAGAACCGTAATATGTAAAGTAAAAACAGGTAAACAGATAAAAGTAGATTTCCTATATTTGCATCAAATTTATTGAAACAATCCATATGTCAAAAGTAGCATTAATCACCGGTGTCACCGGCCAGGACGGCGCATATTTATCAGAATTTTTAGTAAAAAAAGGTTACACCATTCATGGTATAAAAAGACGGTCTTCTTTGTTTAATACGGAAAGGATCGACCATTTGTACCAGGACCCTCATATCGAAAACCGTAATTTAATCCTCCATTACGGAGATTTAACCGATAGTATGAATCTTACCCGCATTATCGGAGATATCAAGCCGGATGAGATTTATAATCTGGCTGCTATGAGTCATGTTAAAGTGAGTTTCGATACTCCTGAATATACGGCCAATGCTGACGGTATCGGAACTTTAAGGATTTTGGAAGCGGTTCGTTTGTTGAATCTCACCAATAAAACACGAATTTACCAGGCATCGACATCCGAATTGTACGGATTGGTTCAGGAAATTCCACAGAAAGAAACGACTCCTTTTTATCCGAGAAGTCCTTATGCTGTGGCCAAGCTTTATGCCTACTGGATCACTGTCAATTATAGGGAAGCATATGGGATGCATGCCAGTAATGGTATTTTATTCAATCATGAATCACCTCTGAGGGGAGAAACTTTTGTTACCCGGAAAATCACAAGGGCTGTATCCCGCATTGTATTGGGTCTTCAGGAAAAAGTATTTATGGGGAATTTATCCAGCAAGAGGGATTGGGGACATGCCAAAGACTATATTAAAGCCATGTACCTGATTTTGCAACAGGATAAGCCCGATGATTATGTCATCTCAACAGGAGTGACAACATCTATCAGGGATTTTATTATCATGGCTTTCCGGGAAGTCGGTGTGGATGTCGAATTTAAAAATGAAGGAATCGACGAATATGGATTTATATCAGGAATTGATTCCGATACTTTTAAAGAAAAAGTGGGGGCGCCTTATTTAGATAACTTTCAAAAACGGGTAGGTAGTACGGTAGTCAAGATCGACCCTTCTTATTTCAGACCTACTGAGGTGGATATCCTTGTGGGAGATAATACAAAAGCCCGGGAGAAACTGGGTTGGGAACCTAAATACGATCTCGAACATTTGTGCAGCGATATGATAACATCGGATCTGAACCTGATGAGAAAAGAGAATTATTTGAAAGAAGGAGGCTATAAAATTTTGAACTACTTTGAATGATAGACAGAAGAGCTAAAATATATATTGCCGGACACAAAGGACTGGTGGGTTCGGCTATTCTAAAAAATCTGGAGGCGAAGGGATTTTCAAATTTCGTGCTTAGGACCAAAGAGGAACTGGACTTAACGGACCAGAATGCTGTTGCAGATTTTTTTTCTTCAGAAAAACCTGAATATGTAATACTTGCAGCGGCTAAAGTAGGGGGGATTGTTGCCAATAATACCTATAGGGCACAATTCATATATGAAAACCTGATGATTCAAAACCATATTATTCATCAATCCTATTTAAACCAGGTGAAGAAACTGGTTTTTCTGGGCAGTACGTGTATTTATCCCAGGGAAGCAGTGCAGCCGATCGAAGAAACAGAATTATTAACAGGCCCGCTGGAGTATACTAATGAACCTTATGCCATAGCGAAAATAGCCGGGATAAAGATGTGTGAAAGCTATAATATTCAATATGGTACGAATTTTATCTCCATCATGCCCACCAATCTGTATGGGCCAAATGATAATTTTAACCTGGAAACATCCCATGTGCTTCCTGCCATATTGAGAAAAATATATTTGGGAAGATGTATTGAAAAAGGGGATTGGGATGCTGTTTTCCTCGATTTGCAAAAGCGTCCTATTGAACAGGTGGATCATCTTTCCGACAAAGAATCCATATTAAAAATACTTGAAAAATATGGTATTGCTCAGAAAGATGGTAAGGTCCGGATCGAAATGTGGGGGTCAGGTAACCCCAAAAGAGAATTCCTCTGGAGTGAAGAAATGGCAGATGCGACCACTTTTATCATGGAAAAAGTAAGTTTTTCGGATGTAGTTGCCGGCATTAACCCTAAGGAAATACGTAATACACATATTAATATAGGTACAGGGGAGGAGATATCTATTAAAGATCTGGCATTCCTGGTAAAGAAAGAGATCGGTTTCGAGGGTGAATTGTGGTTCAATACCCAAAAACCGGATGGTACCATGAGAAAACTAACCGATGTGAAAAAGTTGCATTCCCTTGGATGGAAACATAAAATACAAATCGAAGAAGGGGTAAAACGTTTGTTCAATTGGTATGTAAATGAATAACCTCATTTCCTGAAGAAGAGGAGGGGTTACTGGTTCCATTCGGGAGATGATATTCCCAGCAGATGGCGGACAAAAAAGTCCCGTCGTTTCCGTTCTCCGTAACTTCCTCCCATCGTATGTCCTTCCCCGGGCAACATCACAAATTCAAATTCCTTATTGTGCTTGATCAGTTCATCTACTACCTGTAATGTGCTGGACGGATCTACATTATTGTCCAATTCTCCCAGTATCAACATTAGTTTTCCTTTCAGTAAATGGGCATTCACTACATTAGACGATTCTTCATATTCTTTTCCAATAGGATATCCCATCCATTGTTCATTCCACCATATCTTGTCCATTCTGTTGTCATGGCATCCACATGATGCCACAGCAACCTTATAAAAATCAGGATGGAACAATAATGCTCCCATAGCGCTTTGACCGCCGGCAGAACTGCCAAAGATACCGACACGGTCAAGATCCATTTCAGGATATTTGCCGGCTGCTGCTTTCATCCATGCTATGCGATCCGGAAATCCGGCGTCTTTCAGGTTTTGCCAGCAGACATCATGGAATGCCTTTGAACGGTTAGCCGTTCCCATTCCGTCAATCATTACTCCTATAAATCCAAGTTCTGCCAGTTGGCTGGGCCAGTAGTTCATGGCAAATGATTTTGGAACATGGGAATCATGCGGTCCGGCATAAATATATTCTATTACAGGGTATTTTTTACTGGGATCAAAATCCGAAGGACGAATGATGACTCCCCAGATATCCGTTTTTCCGTCCCTTCCTTTGGCAGAAAATACTTCGGGCATCTGCCAGCCTTTCTTTACCGCTTCAGAAATATCCGGTTGCTGTTCGGGTTTTACTATTATTGTCCCGTCTATAGCAGAGCGTAGAACAATAGTTGGAGGAAGATCAACACGTGAAAATTGATCCACCATGCACGAATAATCCGAAGAAAAAGTTACCTGATGGTTGGCATTTTCAGGAGTCAAAGGAATGATTTTTCCATGATCCATATTCATCGAATAGTACTTTTCCAGATAGGGATCTTCTCCTTTATCTTTTCCGCATGCTTTAAATATCAGCGTTCGTTTTTTTTCATCAACACGTATGACGGATTTAACGACCCATTCCCCTTTAGTCAGTTGTTTTTTTACCTTTCCCGCTGCAACATCATACAGGTACAAATGACGCCAGCCATCTCTTTCAGATATCCAGAGCAGTTCTTTTTCATCTTCCAGCCAGTGTTGGTACAACCTTCCGTATTGAATAAAAGTAGGACTTTCCTCCCTGACTACCGTATGTAATTTACCGGTATTCACATATCCGGCATATACGATATATTGCTGATGTCCGCGCCGGTTAAAATTGAACCTGAAGAATTCGCTGCTTTTATTCCATTGAATGCCGCTCAAATCGTACTGTTTTTCCACTTCAGGTATAGCAAATTCAATACGCTTTTCTTCATCCAATATGAACAATACAGGGCGTCTTATAGGTAAAGCATCTCCTGGCTTCGGATAATCATATTCCAGCGTTTTCGGCTGGAGCTGATCTTTGGGAGAGGAAGATACCAGTGTTATTTTTCGATGATTAACAGGGCGGTATTTACAACAGACGATCTTTCGGGAATCCGGTGACCAATAGATGTTTGAAGAGTAATATTCAAATTCGGATCCGTCATGACTGACTTTTTTGTTTGTTTTTGTTGCCAGATCTGTTACCCAGAGGTTTCCTTCCGAAATGTAGGCTTCTTTTTTTCCATCAGGTGACTTTACCCGGTCTTTTCTGTTTTCTTTAAAGATTCCTCCCCAGTATCTGTTTTGATGTGGATCCTGCTTTTTTCCTTTCTTAATGACATAATCATCCAAACTACAAGTATAGTTTTGATGGTCAATAATAAAGGAAATAGAGTCCCTGGTGGGGACATATTGTATGAGCCTGAAAGGTAACCGGAACGGATCGATATTCTTTCCTGTTAATTGGGTTAGGGATAGAGCCAGTTTTTGTTGGTCAAAGGCAGGAGATACTTCTTTTTTATCTCCATCAATGACAAAGAATTCGGTGCCTTTGGGTGTAGGCGTTGCATACCAGAAACAATGGGTATTGTTAATAGTCTGGATATCTGATATCCCATAATAATATTTTGCGGCATAATCATTCCGGAAAGAATCAGCTTTTTTATAAAGACTATCTATTCCCTGGCCATAAGTAAAAGCAGAGAGAAATAAAAAGAAAATAGATATTCGTATCATTTAAGTAATATAAAACAATTAATGTTATATTTTATGAATGTAATCCATTTGATCAATGTGACTTAAGAAAATAATAAATAGCACTGAGTGCTTAATATCACTTAAGATGTAATTATTTTTTTACATTTTAAAGATAGTTATTTTCGGAATTACTAAAAATTATTGTATGTAGTTATTAGAAAATAAAAAAGACATTCTTCCGAATGTCTTTTTTAGGAATCAAACTAATAATTATCTTTCCATATGATGTCCGTCACAGAATGGTTTGTTTCTCGATTTTCCGCAACGGCACAAAGTAACACGATTACGAACAGGATAAGGTTTTCCGTTGGCATCGGTGATTTCAATTCCACCCTTTACCCAAAGTGGTCCATGTATTTGGGCAGCCACATCCTCAATGACATTTATTTCCTGTGGCAGTTTAGGCTCTATTTTTTTTCCGTTTTTTTCAACTGCTGTCAAACGACCGCTGGGGCAATTTTCACATTGGTAAACAGCAATTTCTTTTCCTTCAGTGGATTCCGAATTGACCACCAGGTCCCAGGTTCCACCGCTTGTATCACAAAAACGCGCTGCGGCGCATAATTCCCTGGCATCCATCAGGTCCAACTGTTTTCCTTCAATATAGTCTGCCATATCATCATATTTCTTGTGACTGGCTGTTTCTGTTCCGTTAAAGCCTTTTAGATGAGATCCGTCACAATAAGGCTTGTGACTACTGTGGCCACAACGACACAAATGGTAGGGTTCATCCTGGGGAACGTATTTTTCTGTTTTCTCATAACGCAAAGAATTTCCTCTTGTATCGGGAACATATTGCGCACGACTCAATGGTACATTTCCTGATACCTCATAGGGACCATCCTTTAAGATCTTGATTTTTTTTTGATTTTCTGTAGCCATAACTGTTTTATTTTGATTAATGATCACAAATATAATTTGTGGATATATGATCGTTTCCTACATCATTGATTGATGCAAAACCAAAGGTACAAAATATAAATGAGTTTTTATATATATTCTTCGAAAAATATTACCTTTGACCAGTATCCTTATCCGGCGATCAAGATGTGTCTTCACTCGGAATGAAACGTTTACAGGATGGGTTATTTGTAACATTTTTATCAAATCAACGTATTTTCAATAATAAAAGAACATAAAATACGTTATAGTAATTTATATGTAAAACTATTTTATTTTTGCAGTTTAGTATTCATTACATTGTATGAAATTATCCAATATAAGTATTGTTGCACTTTATTATTTATTCACTACGTTCCCTTTATTTGGACAACAAGAGGTGAAATTAAATGAGATCAATAGTGTGCGGACAGCTGTTCCCTTTTTGACCATAGCTCCCGATTCTCGTTCTTCGGCCATGGGAGACGTGGGAGTAGCCACTACTCCGGATGTCAATTCACAA
The DNA here is from genome assembly GCA_031275285.1 of Bacteroidales bacterium. Classification (NCBI taxonomy): domain Bacteria; kingdom Pseudomonadati; phylum Bacteroidota; class Bacteroidia; order Bacteroidales; species Bacteroidales bacterium. The sequence continues at coordinate 10,893 of JAISOY010000175.1, forward strand.
CACTGGAATCCTGCCAAATTTGTTTTTATGGAAAAAGGGGGAGGAGTAGCTCTTTCTTATTCTCCCTGGTTGAGGAATCTCGTAGACGATATGAATTTGTTATATCTGACAGGTTATAAGCGGATTGATAAATTCCAGACGCTTTCAGCATCTCTGCGTTACTTTGATATGGGAAATATCACTTTTCGTGATGATAACGCAAATTATTTGAAAGAGGGACGCCCCAATGAGTTTGCCATAGATCTTGCCTATTCCCGTAGGTTTTCCGATAAGTTAAGCGCAGCGTTGGCTTTCCGTTATATACGTTCTGACATATCTTCCGGCATACCTCAGGCTGCAGGTGCCAAAGCGAAGGCAGGTAATTCATTTGCTGCGGATGTTTCCATGTATTATCATTCCAAAATGGAAATTGCCGGGAAAAAGGGAGAATGGGCGGTAGGAGCCAATATTTCAAATATCGGGAGCAAAATGTCTTATACCAATGAACAGGAAAAAACCTTTATCCCTATCAATTTAAGGATTGGTGGATCCGCAGGTATTTATTTTGATGACTACAATAAAATAACATTGGCCATCGACCTGAATAAGTTATTGGTACCTACTCCTCCCATCAGAAGCAACTCGGGAAGTAACGAGATTCTGGAGGGAAAAGATCCGAATGTAGGGATCGTACAAGGAATGTTCCAATCGTTCTATGATGCTCCGGGTGGTTTTTCCGAGGAAATGAAGGAGATTACCTATGGTTTCGGATTGGAGTATTTTTATCGTAATGTATTTGCCGTACGTGCCGGGTATATGTATGAACATCCCACAAAAGGAAATCGTAAGTATTTTTCTATGGGAGTGGGCCTAGTGATGAACGTATTTGAAGTGGATTTTTCTTACCTGATACCCACATATAGCGGTAATCCTTTAGCCAATACTCTTCGCTTCTCATTGGTTTTTAACTTTGGGCAAAAAGCAACATCTTAATGCTCTTGTTTCCGGAAATATAATGACAAATTTAAGGATCGGCTTCGGATTTGATGTCCATCAGCTTGTCGACGGACACCCTTTTGTTTTAGGCGGTATTCGCATACCCCACCATAAGGGAACTGTCGGCCATTCGGATGCGGATGTGTTGATCCATGCCATTTGCGATGCATTATTGGGTGCTGCTAATATGGGAGATATAGGTTTGCATTTTCCCGATACGGATCCGTCATTGAAAGGGGTGGACAGTAAATTATTGCTAAAGAATACGGTCCGGATGCTATCTGAAAAAAAATATCAGATTGTTAATATTGATACTACAGTATGTTTGCAAATGCCTAAAATCCGGCCGTACATACCTCAAATGACGGAAACTTTATCACAGGTGATGCATCTGCCTGCTGATGTGATCTCGATCAAGGCTACCACAACAGAAAAACTGGGATTTACAGGACGTGAAGAAGGAGTTGCTGCATATGCTTCGGTATTGATCAGCAAAGAATAACCTATAATTTTTTTACGATCAGGGAAGAATTGGTTCCTCCGAATCCGAACGAATTGGATAAAAAGGTATCGAATTTTGTCTCTATGGTTTTGACCGGTATTTTTAAACGGGCTGATTCCTCATCGGGCGTTTCAAAATTAATGTTCGGTGCAATAAAATCATTTTGCATCATTAATGTGGAATAAATGATCTCACTGGCTCCGGCCATCCACATTTCATGTCCGGTCATTGATTTTGTAGATGCTACCCATGCTGTATGATCTCCAAAAACATCGGCTATGGCTTTTGCTTCATTCCTGTCACCGATAAGGGTCGAAGTGGCGTGGGCATTAACATATGTGATATCAGAGGCTTGTATGCGGGCTTCTTTGATTGCTTTTTTCAGGGAACAGGCTGGTCCGGAAACATTGGGTGTGGACAGGTGTTCTCCATTGGATGAAAAACCATATCCAATGATTTCAGCAATAATGGGCGCCCCCCGTTTGATGGCTGATTCATAGCTCTCTACGATTACAGTAGCCGCGCCGCCACTTGGTACCAACCCATCCCTATGGATATCAAAAGGACGGGATGCTTTCTGAGGATCATCTTCTCTTCCGGAAAATGCATCCAAGGCATCGAAAGCGCTCACAGAATATAGATTTACTTCCTGGGCTCCTCCACATATAATACAGTCCTGTACGCCCCATTTTATCAATAAATAAGCCAGTCCTATCGCATGGGAACTGCTTGCGCAAGCGCCTGATATCGTTAGATTGATACCTTGTACCTTGAAAATCACCGATAGATTCATACTCACGGTGGAATTGAGCGATTGAAAAACGACTCCTGAACCGGCCATCGCCGTGTCTTTCTTTTCTCGGATGATTTCATGAGAACGGATGATCGGTTCTACACTGCTGTCGTTTCCGTATAACATACCTACCTCATGTTTCATGCAGTATTCTTCGTTCAAGCGGGCGTTCTTCATCGCCTCGAGTGTTGCTATATAAGCATATTCAGCCTGTTCGGAGAGGCTTAAACGGGCACGCCGGTCCAGTTCCCCTTTTAATTCAGGCCGTTCGAGCATACCTGTTAGTCCGGAATGATAACCGTATTCTTTACGGAGAGGGTCAAACCCGATCCCGGATTTACCCTGATATAAGGATTTTGTTACTTCTTCAATATTTTTACCTATGGTAGAATATATCCCCATGCCGGTAATGACGACTCTTTTTTCTGACATGTATGCTAAAAAATAAGAAGGTATATTGCTTCAGCATTGTGTCCTCCAATACAATGCTTTTCAATTTGATACAAAAATACGAAAACCGGACTAAATCACAATAATAAATATGGCCGGTAGTCCCTGATTAATTATAGATATTTGTAGACAGCTTTGATTTTATTGGGATGTAGAATAAGGAAAATAATTCATTTTTTGCCGGAAAAAGACCAGTTGATCAACGGTAAGGATCTTTTCTGATTTATGTTCCAAAGTCCGAATTGAAAGCCCTTCAGCTTTTTACTGGTGTTTACCAGTCCCATTTGTATCCCGTTGCATTTATCGGCATGATTGGCTATCGGAGCAATAGTAATTCCGTTCATGATATATTGTTTGTTCATGACCGCTGATATACTGATCCCATTAACTTTAGACTGGGCGCTCATAGTGGCATTAATGTCCAGCCCGTTGATCACAGATGGTTCCATATTGATAGATCCAACCTGTATTCCGTTAATTTTTTTGAATTTACTGATATCTAAAATATCCGGATCAACATCTCCCATATGATGAGTTGCCGGATCAAAAACAGCATGTACCAGTGTAATAACCGGGGCAAATAGCCCGATGGGGTTCAGGTTGATTTCAGCGCCATATATACTGGGATATTGAACGCCAATACCTTCGTTTGGCCAGAAATTGAACATGATACCATACACCTGCTTGGTTTCTGAAGGACTTACCCATATAAGATACCTTTTATCAACCGATTGAGCAGATATGACCGGAATAGTTACCAGAAGAAGTAATAGAAGGAATTTTGGGTATGGTATTCTCATTGATTTGGGTTCAACATGCAAAGATAATTTTTAGATCGATCATAAATACGTTCTGTTTTCACGGTATTTATCGAAATATGTACGTATTTTTATGAGTTAGTTATTTTTCATTTTGCAAAAAAACGAACAGATATTAAAATAAGAGATGATGGCCAAATATATATTGATGGGGTGTTTTTCACTTATCCGGATTGTTTTATTTGTTTTTTTATTATTGTGGAATTATTCTCTGTATGGACAGGCCAATAATTCTCAGAAGTTTAAAGTTGAATTCTCTCATAAAGGTCCATTGATATGGAATGTAGCGGATAATATGAATATGTGGGATTATTCACAAACCTGGCATACGGAGATAGAGAAGGAAGCAAATGATTATTTTACCCGTCACCTTCCTTTTGTTCGCTATATTCAGTTGATGACAGCGGCCGGAGGGAATGAACAGCGGGATCTTTTCGTGTCGCCTCTTGATACTACCATAAAAGATGATTATTATTTCTTTCCGTTAACCAGGGCATGTGGAAATATACTGAGACAAGGACTGATTCCCCATATTAAACTGGGAAATGTTCCATTGAAATATACCAAAAAACCGGAGATCAGTTCGAAATTCGGAGTAAATAAATGTCCACCATATGATTATACATTGTGGCATGCTTATATCAAAGCAATGACACAGTCATTGGTGGATACATTTGGAATCGAAAGTGTCCGGACCTGGCGTTTTGGAGTGATCACGGAATATGAAAACAAAGATTGGTTTTCTGTGGAAAATGATCCGGAAAAAACGAGGGATGCCTATTTTTACCTGTATGATTATACAGTTGATGCCCTGGAACAGATATTGGGCAAGCAAGTGTGCGTGGGAGCGCACAGTATGACCGTTTCGGATGGATTATGGGATGAAAGGGAACTGGTCTCGCATTGTGCAAGGGGGAAGAACCGGTGTACGGGAAAAACAGGTACCCGCCTTTGTTTTCTTGCCGCATCTTATTATGATATACGTCCGGGAGTAGCTGCAAAGCGCACGTTACCTGAGACGATAAATATATTGAGGACATCGGCCATAAAAGAAGGATTAGACCATTTATTCTATGGAATCGATGAAGGACGTATCTTATCTGGTACTGACGGCAAACCGATTGGCCCACGGGCCGTAGGATTTACATGGCAGGCAGCTTATGATGCCCGTATGTATCACACCATGCTGGATGAAAATATCGATTATTTTAGTCATTGGGATTATACTACTAATGGTGTGTGCTCAGGAATTCCTTCAGTCTCGGCACAGACCGCAGGGCTGTTTTACCGGATGGCAGGTTCGATCCGCCTTCCGGTTGAGAATCCCGTGGTAGGGGCTTCATATGAAGAGAAGACTGGTGCCATCGCTGCATTTAATAAGGAACAGGATAGACTATACCTTCTGTTTTATGCCTATTCGGATTCGCTTTCCCGGAAGGGGACAAGGGATATCGAATGCGAGGTATCCGGACTCGTCACAAAATCACGTAAAGTCAAAAGTATCCGGACACTTGTTAGTGATGATTCTAATTTCTTCGATGAGTGGGTGGCCGATTGGGAAAAGATAGGATTAACGGAAAAGGATTTCGGATGGTCATCCAGTAGTTTTGTGATCAAACCACCGACATTGTCTGGCACTTCTCATCTGACAGCCTTCCGTGATAAACAGTCTTTTTATCAGTCATGCGCTATGCTGCAACCTGTTGATGGGATACTGGCGCTGGAAAACGGTTCTTTGAAAATCCGCACTACTATTCCTATTCATGGCGTATTGTTGTATGAGATTCATCTTTATTGATTATTGATTATTGATTATTGATTATTGATTATTGATTATTGATTATTGATTATTGATTATTGATTATTGATTATTGATTATTGATTATTGATTATTGAT
>JAISOY010000176.1 GCA_031275285.1 Bacteroidales bacterium
TATGACAGAGAAATTGCTGTTGAGCATACAAATTCTCTATTCATAGTTAAAATACCCTATATTCAGCCATGAAGTACCTGATAGTAGAAGACGAGCGATTTGCATACGAAGAACTGAAACGTATGATGACGGAGTTACGTCCCGGTTATTCGTTGGAAAAGCGAACCAAAACGGTCATAGACACTATCGGGTTCCTGAAAACATCTACTGTCGATCTGATCCTTTTGGATATACGACTTGCTGACGGAAATTGCTTCGAAATATTCAATCATGTAGAGGTCAATACCCCTGTCATTTTTACTACTGCTTACGATGAACACGCCATCAAAGCGTTCAAACTGAACAGCATTGATTACCTGTTAAAACCTTTCGATGAAAAGGAATTGGAGGCTGCATTAGTTAAATTTGAGAATATCTTTCATAATAAATCTCACAAAACCGACCCCAAGAATTTTGAACAGCTACTATCTCTTAAAACAAAAAACCGTTTCCTTATATCAAAAGGAGAAAACTATCATTATATAGAAACGGCAGAGATTGCTCATTTTTATAGTGAAGAAGGAGTCGTGTTCCTGCATACATTCCAAAATAAACGGTATATCATTAATTATACATTAGACCAGTTAGAACAGCAGCTTGACAGCCGTTTATTTTTCCGTGTATCGCGTAATTGTATTGGCAATGTAAAAGCTATTGAAAATGTTGCCAAATACTTCAATAGCCGTCTGAAACTCTCCTTTTTGCCTATTTGTCCGCATGAAGTGCTGGTCAGCCGTGTACGTGTGCCCGATTTCCTGAAATGGATGGACGGGATTCTGGAATAATTTAAGTAAGTATTTCTTTTTCTAATATAGGGTATGGAAAATTCCATACCCTTTTTTCTGCATTTCATTTTGTCCATTCTAAACTCCATAGTTATTGGCTTTCGGTATTACTTCATTCATCGTTCTTTTGCTGAAAAATTAAGTAAGTATAAACGTAATTCTTAAAAAATCATGAAGTCAGTAACAGTATTATTAACAGTATTAGGAATCCTTCTATGTGTGGAAGGAAAAGCGCAACAAGTGTCTTTTAAGACAGAGTATATGGGAAGTTCAAGTTATCGGTTTTTGCCGCCCGGCGACAAACCCAGTGAAAAAATCGGAGATGCCAAAGGTTCTGCTGTCGTCTATCAAGGAGCAGTCAATATACCCTTATCCATGAAACTGAATGAGAACAATTGTCCGACAGCTTGGGGAATTGGTCTCGGCGGGTCATATACTTCATTGAATAACAAGAATTTCGCAGATTATATGCCTTCCGAAATCATGAATTTACAGGTAGGGCTTTACCATTTACGCCCCTTAAATGATAAATGGTCGATGCGGGCAAGTGTGGGTATAGCTGTACTTGCTCCTTCCGCCGATTTTTCTAAAATCAGGTTCAAGCACGTGCTTGGAAGCGGAGGCGTTGTTTTTATCCGCCACCTGAAACCCAATCTGTCTATTGGCGGGGGTGTGGCTATAAACAGTTCGTTGGGTTATCCGATGGTATTCCCTACGGTATACCTGAATTGGGAGCTTAACGGGAAGTTCGATGTAAATGTGGAGTTGGTCGAAGGCTTAGACGTATCAGCAGGTTATAGTTTCAACGATTGGTTTAAATTATCGTATACTTTAGAAATGAACGGACAAGCAGCTTTGTTGGAAAAAGACGGTAAAGATGTAATATTCTCTCATCAATATATCGTAACTGGGTTCCGCCCCGAAATAAAGGTTGGTAAAACCGGATTATCTATGACAGCTATGGCTGGGTTGAACTTGTTCCGTCCTGCTTCTTACAGCGACAGAACTTTGAAGGGAGTCTTTGCATCGGATAATGATTATTATTTCTCTGTTTCCCCCTACATGTCTTTCGGAATCAAATATAATTTCTGAAAATGAGAGCTATTCAGATTTTGCTTGCCTTATTGATAATAGGCAATACTGTCATGGCGCAAAATTCAAGTGGGAAGATTACTCTTGAACAATGTCTTGACTTTGCTATCAACAACAGTTATGCGGCACATAGGGCAAATCTCGATGTCAGTGAGGCTGACTATCAGGTAAACGAAGCCCGGTCAGGTGTGTTGCCACAAATAAATGCTTCGGGCAGTTTCGACCATAGTTTAGTTTTACCCACAACAATGTTACCCGGCGAACTCATTGGTGAGAGCGGAACGCAAATCCCGGTTCAGATGGGTTCAAAGAACGAACTGGATTTTGGTGTTAGTGTTGAACAAGTAATTTTTTCGCCCACTTTATTCACCGGAATAAAAATAGCCAGAAACAACCTAGAACTTCAAAGGCTTCGTGCTGCTATGACAAAAGAGGAAGTAATTTTTAATGTAAGCAATGCTTACTATGACATCCTCAATAGTATGCAGAAATTGGATAATATAAACTATATGACCTCTATGCAGGATTCACTTTACCTGTTAATGGAAAAACGGGTAGAAGAAAATGTAACACGGGAAGTTGATTTGAACCGTATCAAAGTTAATCTAACCAATTTGCAGGCACGGGGTAAAAATATGAGAAATATTATATCACAGCAAAAACGTTATTTACAAATTCTAATCGGTATTCCTATTGAAGACGCTTTTGAAGTGGATGATTCAGAGGTAAAAAGCATGGATATATCCGAATTTCAGAACTATCCACTGCCACAAAACAAGATAGAACTTGACGTGCTGAATAAGCAAAGAGAAAGATTGGAACTCGAAATCCGCAGTCATAAAATGGAGTATCTGCCAACGTTATCGGCTATTGCCACAGCCGGGTATCAGTTTCAATCAAACAAACTAAACCTCGCGCGAGAACCGTGGTACAATTCTGCCATTGTGGGCGTTCGTTTAACCATTCCAATTTTCGACGGTTTAGGTAAGCGAAGCCGGATAAAACAGAAACAAGTACAACTGCAAGGGTTGGATTGGGACATTCAGGAAACCCGACAGACCTTATCTGCTAATTATTTGAATGCGAAAAATCAACTGGAGATAATCTATGAGTTGATACAGGTACAATCTGAAAATTTGAAACTGGCAGAGAAAGTATATAGTCAGACAATGGCACTGTACACCGAAGGTTTGGCGACCATAACAGACCTTCTTGAAACAGAAACCTCTTTACATGAAGTAAAAATAGCCTATACCACAGAACTTATCCGCTACAAAAAAACAGAGATAGATTTATTAAAAGCAAGCGGTACACTTGAATATTTATTAAGCAGTAGTAAAAAATGAAATCAAAAATAGTAACACCAATCATTCTAACCGTTTCCATTGTCAGCCTCATCGCATCGAGACTGGTCGAGAATAAACAAACTATTGACCGGAATGCTGAATTATCCTTGACTGTAAACACTGTTGTTCCCGTCATGATTGAGAAGCCCCAATACATGGACTTGAGTGAAAAAATCAGTGTGAACGGGCGCATTGATTCGGAAAATGAGGTGGTAGTTTATTCAAAAGCGCAGGCTATTGTTGTGAAGAAATACAAAAAGGCAGGTGATGTGGTCAGTCGGGGAACAGTAATCGCACAACTTGAAAATAATGTCATACGGGAAAACCTGCGGCTCTCCGAATTGGACTTGGCAAAAGCGGAAAGAGATGTGGAGCGTTTTCAAAATCTCGCTTCTATCGGGGCAGTAACAGTACGGGAACTGGAAGATGTCCAAATTGCCCTACGCAGCATCGAGAGCAGGATAACCGACTTACAAGACCAACTAAGTAATACTACCATTACATCTCCCATTTCCGGGGTCATTAATAAGGATTATTTCGAAGAAGGGACGTTGCTTTCAGTTGGCAGTAGCGTTGTTGATATTGTAGATAATAAAGCATTAAAAATGCTTGTCAATGTAACGGAAAAAGAAATGTTGAAACTAAATGTTGGTATGGAAACAACCATAACGACGGACGTATATCCCGGTAGCACATTTACAGGCAGAATTGAGGCTGTTGCCCCTAAAAGCAATGACCAGTATTATTATTCGGTCGAACTGGCATTAAATCATCCGAAACTACAACCCGGTATGTTCGCTACTGCCATTTTCAACGTGGACGGGAATAACCGCAACACACTCGTAATAAGCAGGGAATCTATTGTCGGCGGAATGAAAGCCCCTCATGTATTTATAGTTAGAGATGCCAAAGCCTATAAAATAGCCGTGCAAGTCGGTATCTCGGAAGGAAAATACATTGAAATAACCAATGGCATATCACCTGACGACATTATTGTAAAAAGCGGACAAACCAACCTGATTGACGGCACAGAAATATCCATCCTAAATTTATAAAAAAATGAATATCATAAAAACGTCAATCAGTCGCCCGACTACGGTAGTCGTGATATTCGTTATACTTGCCTTTTTCGGTATTTATTCTTTGACACAACTGGGTAGAGAATTAATGCCAAGTATGACGTTGGATGTAATCTCTATCAGTACCGTTTATCCGGGAGCCGGAGCCAGTGAAGTGGAAAATTCCGTAACCAAGAAGATAGAAGATGCTGTCTTTTCCATAGAGGGAATAGATGAAATTACTTCTACCTCAATGGAGAATTATTCTTTAGTAACGATTCACTTAAAAGCTGGAACTAACCTTGACAAAGCACTTCAAAATGCACAACGAAAAGTAAATGCTATACGTTCCGACCTCCCAGAGAGCGCAAAAGAGCCATCCATTAATGATTTCAGTTTGGCGGATATTCCCATTATGACAATCGGTGCAGTCGCCAATATGGGTGAAACGGAATTTTACGATTTAATCAACCACGAAATAAAGCCTGCATTGGAAAGGATAGCGGGAGTGGCGCAGGTAACGCTCATCGGAGGAAATGAGCGGGAAATACAGGTAAACATTAATGAGGAAAGAATGGCTGCATACGGGCTTTCCATTCTCAACATAAGCACTGTGTTGATTAATTCAAACCTCGATTTCCCTACGGGGCAGATAAAAAGTGATAACAAGCAAACGCAAATACGTTTGCAGGGTAAATACAATAACCTTGTCGATATTGAAAATGTAATCGTAAAATATATGCCCGATGGAAGTGCAGTAGAAGTAAAAAACATTGCGGATGTACACGATGGAAATAAAGAAATAGAAACTCTTAGCCGGGTAAATGGTATACCCTCCATAGGTATTACAATACAGCGTTCCGCCGATGCCAATACCGTAGAAATATCCAAAACCACACGTGAAATACTGGATGTCCTGCAATCAGCATACGAGCCGGTCGGATTAAACTTTATGATAGCGGCTGATAATGCGGAATTTACAATTGAAGCCTCCAATTCTGTAATGATCGACCTCGTTATAGCTATCCTTTTGGTGGCTTTCACGATGCTTTTATTCTTGTGCAGCGTGCGGAATTCCATTTTTGTTTCTATTGCGATTCCGTTGTCCCTTGTTTCCACATTTATAGTTATGTACCTGTTTGGTTTCAGCTTGAATCTCATGTCGCTGTTAGCCATAACGCTGGTAGTCGGTATTTTGGTCGATGACGCCATTGTAGTTCTCGAAAATATCCACCGACACATGGAAATGGGGAAAAGCAGGGTACAAGCGGCTTATGATGGGTTAAGCGAAATAGGCGGGACAATCGTTTCCATTACACTGGTTCTGGTTGTGGTATTCATCCCTATTTCATTAACACAAGGGACTATCGCCAATGTATTCCGTCAATTTGCTGTTACTATCGCTATCGCAGTATTGTTCAGCCTCTTGGTTTCTTTTACCGTAGTACCGTTGCTTTATTCCCGATTTGGAAAAATAGATGAATTTAACCGTCACGGTTTCATAGGGAAAGGTATTCATGCTTTCGAAAGCAGGATAGAGAGAATAGCAGGTTGGTTTTCAAATCTTTTAAGGTGGTCTTTATCGCACAAACTGATTACATTGGTTGCTACTCTTGTTCTTTTGGTCGGTTCCGTAAGCCTGATAGCATTTGGTTTTATCGGAAGTGATTTAGCTCCACAAGGCGATCAAGGGCAATTTGTTATAAAGATGGAATTACCCCGTGATGTTAGCATAGAAGAAACCAATCAGGCAGCCTACAAAGCAGAAAACGCATTAAGGAGTAGTCCGTTAGTGGGAACTGTATTTACGACCGTAGGAGCAGAAGAAAACGGACAAGCACAAGCCCGTTTAGCCGATTTACGAGTAAAAATGATTCCACACAGTCAGCGCAATATTTCAACTTCGGATTTTTTACGAGAGGCAAAACTCTTTTTGCAACAGCATATATCCGCAGCACAAATATGGGTGGCAATGACCGACCTGATGGGAAATATCGACGAGGCTCCGATGCAATATTATATCACCGGACACCATATTGATTCCGTGCGGATAGCTGCAAATCTTGTTCTTGGTAGCATCAAATCCGTAAAAGGTATCGTCGATCCTAAATTATCCGTCGAAGAAAGCAGCCCCGAAATCAGTATCATTCCCGACCGCGATAAGATGTCGGCTATGGGAATCCCTTTCGAGGTGTTGGGTATGGCGCTCAATAATGCTTTCAGTGGAAACAATGATGCAAAGTTCAGGCAAGACGAATATGAATATGATATTAATATCCGCCTTGACAACTTCGACCGCAGAAGTATGGCAGACGTTGAAAACCTCACATTAATAAATACCTCCGGCGAAGCTGTCAAACTGAAACAGTTTGCACGTATAGAAGAAACCGATGCACCGGGCATCCTCGAACGCCGTAACCGTAGTGCCTGCATAACATTAAACAGTCAGGTTGGAGGGCGACCAACGGGCGACATCGGGCAAGACGTCAGCCAAATAATAAACGCTCTCGATTTGCCGGAAAATATCACAGTCATTCCCGGTGGCGAACTCGAAATGCAGGACGAAAGTTTTGGTACAATGGGAATGGCACTTGTCATTTCCATACTGTTGGTTTACCTCATTATGGTACTATTGTACAATAACTACATTTATCCCTTTGTAGTATTAATCTCTATTCCTCTTGCCATCATAGGTGCATTACTCGCTTTGGCATTAACGATGGATACCCTTAACTTATTTACCTTGCTGGGATTACTTGCACTTTTAGGGCTTGTTGCCAAAAATGCCATCATATTGGTCGATTTTACTAATCAGTCAAAAGCAAAGGGGATGGAACTAAAAGGTGCACTTATTGAGGCAACCCGCCAACGGTTTCGCCCCATCCTGATGACAACCGCTGCAACGGTAATAGGTATGCTTCCTATTGCTTTGGCAACCGGAGCCGGAGCCGAATGGAAAAACGGTCTGGCTTGGGTTATGATTGGAGGATTGATTAGCTCTATGTTCCTGACACTTATCGTTGTTCCGGTGGTGTATTATCTGATGGACAGGTTGTTGATGAAATTCGGCTGGAATAAGAAAACGGTGGTTGACATTGAAGACAAATGATAATACTCAATGAAAGCGTTTTTTGAAAAAACAATGCAGTCCGTTCAGGAAGAAATTCAGTCCATAGACATGGATGGCTGTCATATTTCCATACAGGAAGCGTTGAAAATGGTTGAGTTTATCAAAATCAGATTGTTAGAGTTGAGGACTGTCTTCCTTGAACAGGAACAGGTTGAAATTCAAGACGAAATAAAATTCTTCAAAGAGATGAAACCGCAAATATTAAGTTTATTGATATATTTCAACAAGATATATTCCATTGAATTGAAACGTCCGAACGGGAGTAACGAGATACAGCAGGAATATTATAAAAAAGAACAATACAGCCTGACCTGTTTCTTTGAGCGAAATATTGACTTATACCAATACTACCGTTCCAATTCAATCCATTTGGATGAGTATTATTTTGTGAGAGGTAAATTTTGCCCAACTCTCTGTGTTGATAGTCAGCAGTTTGTTCAAGATGCACTGTTCTCTACGGCGTATGATTATAAAGTTGCCAAAATACTGGCCAATGAGATATTGCGGATTTATCTGAATAAAAGGCTGTTACATTTAACAAAATGTACTCATTTGCCCAATAATCAAAAGAACAGCGAACAACCGGCGCTTAAATGGACAGACTCAAAAGTTGCCGCTATCGAATTGGGTTACGCTATCCATTCGGCGGGAGTTCTCAATAATGGAAATGCAGATATACGGGAGATTATGAGCCTGTTTGAAATCATTTTCGGTATTGACCTGGGAGATTATTACAGGACATATATTGCTATCAAGAGCCGGAAGAAGGAACGGACTGTTTTCCTGAAAATGCTTATTGATAACCTGACAAAACGTATGGATGATGATGATAGAATATAAATCTCATTTATTTTTCGTACTTTTGCGACGAAAAATAGAATTGAATTAAAGCAGGACAGAGTTCTGCATATAATATAGATATAACGTTCGCTGAACGTCTCAACACGAAAACTGGCACTTTTCAGAAAACGAGACGGAATGTGCAATGTTCACGCTATGAGCGTGGACTTGCCTGTTTCGTTTTCGGGTATGCCAGTACCTCGTGTTGAAGCAGTGTGGGTTCCACGCTTCTTTTTTGACGCAGGTGAACATTCAAAAAACGATAAAAACAGGAAGTTATGAAACAGTTAAAAGCGAACATAGCCTTATCTCTGGATGGTTTTATAGCCTGCGACGACGGGGATACAAACTGGATACCCAATATTGTGTCAAAAACTATTCGAGAGGAAATCATCCAGGCAGATACCTTGCTGATGGGTGTCAATACTTATAACGAAATTTTTGAACATAACGGATATTGGCCGTTTAAAAACAAAAAAACGTGCGTCGTGTCCCACCATGAAAATCGTATATCCATTGACGAAACGGCACGAATTATCACCGAATCACCAATGAAAGCCATTTTGGAAATGAAACAGCAGGCAGACACTGATTTGTTGGCTGTGGGAGGAGGAATTTTAATTTCTTCTTTGATTGACAACGGGCTATTAGATATGCTATCCATATATACCGTTCCCGTCATATTAAGAACCGGAATAACCTTTCTGCGTACAAAAACAGAATCAAAATGGAAAACCTTGCAAACGGAAAAAACAGATAATATTATCCATACCCTATATGAGTTTGATAAAACCATTTAACTCCTGTAACTCAATAATATAAATCTCATATTCATTCTAAAAAACTACCAGGTTCATACCAACTTGGTAGTTTTTATTTATGGAGAAAAATCATCTCCGAAACACCTTATATCCTCCATTTATTTTCATAAACCGGCGTTTTTGCGCTGTTTTTTTCCAAAAAAAAATTTCAACCAACTTGGTATAAACTTGGCAATTCTACCCATTTTATCATCCGAACTTTGCAGAAAATTTGAATGAGATATGGAAGTAATAACAATCGAATCGAAAATTTATAAAGAAATTATCAGCAAACTGGATAAGATTACCGCTTTTGTCATCAAACATGCCGATGACGACGAATGGGTGGACGGTTACGATGTTTGCAAATACCTTAAAGTAAGTCCCCGCACTTTACAGCGGTTGCGTTCAAAAGGAATACTCAACTACTCTATTTCGAGTGGGAAAGCTATGTATAAAATGGGCGAAGTGAGACGGATGCTCGAACAGAACCTGATAAAAAGCAATCCCGAAAATTTTCAAGAACTGTTAGACAATTACAATAAACATGCTAAGTAAACAGATGATATTGGACAAGACCAATAACGGATTTGAGATTTTCCGTTATTACGTTGCAGTGGAGTGGCGACTCGGGAAAAATTTCCGTAATCCGCTCTATGATGATAAAAAAGCTTCCTGCAATATTTACTTTGACAGGAAAGCAAGGGTTTACAGGTTTAAGGATTTCGGGAACGATTCCTATAGTGGCGACTGTTTTTCATACGTGGGTTTTCTTAAAGGCTTGGATTGTAACAATGCGAAAGATTTTATAGAAATTCTGGGAATTATTAACCGCGATTTGCATCTGGGTCTGTCCTGTAATGAAGGCGACAGTCCGCTTGTCGTGTCCATGTCGCCGAAGCCAATCCGGGAAACCAAGCTCGTTTTACCTCAAAAACCTGAAACACCGAAAAAGACAAAATCCTATTCTATTGTTCAACAATGTTTTTCCATAAAAGAAACGAAATTTTGGCAGCAATACGGCATCACTCCCGAAACACTGAAAGCCTATAAAGTTTTCTCTTTGAGGGAATTTAAGTACGAAAATTCCGAAGGCAAGCCGTTTTTTCTCATTTCTTCCAATGCTGAACCTCTATTCGGATATACCGGCAAACGGCATGTGAAAATTTATCGCCCGTTTTCCGAAATCCGGTTTTTGTATGGCGGTCTTTTACCCGATAATTACTGTTTTGGTTTGGAGCAACTACCCGCCAAAGGCGATACGCTTTTTATTACAGGCGGCGAAAAAGATGTGCTTTCGCTGGTTGCTCATGGTTTTCATGCCATTTGTTTCAATTCCGAAACGAGCAATATCCCGCAGCATATTATCAAGAAACTGTCCTACCGTTTCAAACATGTTATTTTGCTTTACGATGCAGATAAAACGGGGTTGGATGCTTCCCTCAAACATGCGCAGCAACTCGCGGATTTGGGCGTTAAGCGGCTTGTTCTGCCGCTTGCGGGTACGAAACAGGAAAAGGATATTTCCGATTATTTCAAGCTCGGCAACAGCCGTGAGAATTTCATCAAACTGTTCATCGAATTTTTAGATAATCTTTATAACGATACTATGGCTATACTCAAACCGTGTGAAATTGATTTCAACAATCCACCCATTCAGGCAGAGATGATTATTTCAATTAATGACGTGCCTTTGGGAACGCAGGGGAACTTACTGGGCATCACGGGCGGCGAAGGAACGGGAAAAAGTAACTACGTGGGAAGCCTGATTGCCGGAACCGTCCGTAATGCCGATTTTTCAATTGACACGCTGGGTACAGCGATTTTGCCCAATACTGCAAGCAAAGCCGTTTTACTTTATGATACGGAGCAGTCGGAAGTGCAACTGTACAAGAATATTTCCGGCATATTAAAACGCGGGAAACTGGCCGCCATGCCCGAATATTTCAAGGCATACTGCCTGACTTCCATGTCCAGAAAAGAGCGTATGCAGGCGATTGTGCAAAGCATGGACAAATTCTACTATCAGTTCGGCGGTATCCAGATAGCATTAATTGACGGCATAGCGGATTTGGTTCGTTGCGCCAATGACGAAGCGGAAAGCGTCGGAGTAATTGACGAATTGTACCGTTTAGCCGGCATTTATAAAACGTGTATTGTCTGTGTGTTGCATTTCGTCCCCAACGGCATGAAACTCCGCGGACATCTCGGCTCGGAGTTACAGCGCAAGGCAGCGGCAATCCTTTCGATAGAACGGGACGAAGAACCTCAAATTTCTGTCGTCAAGGCGTTGAAAGTACGCGACGGTAGCCCTTTGGATGTGCCTCTGATTCAATTTTCATGGAACAAAGAATTGCAAATGCACACGTTCATCGGTGAAAAAACCAAAGAGGAAAAGGAAAAGCGCAAGGAAACGGAACTGGCGGGCGTTGCCCGGACT
>JAISOY010000177.1 GCA_031275285.1 Bacteroidales bacterium
ATCAGCAATGTAGCTATCAATGATAATGATGATGAAATCAGATTATTAGCATTGGAAAAATCGGCCAGCCAGAACACCATCAGCCATATTGCCCTCAATGATAAAAACCCCGAAATACGGAAAATAGCACTACAGATGAGTGCCAGTCAGAATACTATCAGTAATGTTGCTATCAATGATAGTGATGATGAAATCAGGATATTAGCATTGAAAAAATCGGCCAGCCAGAACACCATCAGCCATGTTGCCCTTAATGATAAAAACCCCGAAATACGAAAAATGGCACTTCAGATGACAGCCAGTCAGAATACTATCAGTAATGTCGCTATCAATGATAGTAATGATGAAATCAGGATGTCAGCATTGAAAAAAACGGCCAGTCAGAATACGATCCATTATTTAGCAAAAAATGACAGAAACGACAATATCAGAAAAGCGGCCATAAAAAGATCAAATGATATCGGATTACTCCAACGGATTGCCTCAGATAACGAACAAACAGCAATCAGTGAATCTGCAAAAGAACGATTACAAGAACTGGGGAATCAGGAAAATTAAAAGTAAGTTGGAAATAGACGAGTATGGTTTGAAAAAAGAAAAACCGTCTAAGTAATTTTAGACGGTTTTTTATCATTAAGAAAAATTTCTCTTTATTTACCCTTTCCCGGAACAGGAATAGTATATTTACTGATATCCACATTGGCCAGTTCCAGTTTTTCAGGCATCAGGTTCAGATCGGATCCCATTACATTATCCCATGTAACTTCACCACCGGTATATGCAGAGATACGTCCCATGATGGCTGTCATTGTAGAAACGGCTGTTTCTTCTGCCTGACTGAATGGTTTCTTGTCACGGATACAATTTACCCAGTTGACGTGTTCCAACACATAAGGATTATCTTGTTTAAATTCTTCTTTTTCTTTTTCCTTATCATATTTCCAAATCACATTACCTTTAAGGTCTCTGATTTCCTGTGTCTGTCCGTCTCCTCCATACCAAACACCTTTTGTTCCAAAAAGAATTTCGGTATTTCTTCCGGCACACCCGTCAATCTGGCGACACATACTATGCATATGGATCCCACCTTCATATTCAAAATCAACACTGAACATATCATATTGATCACCGGTAACACGACGCTGATGGGCTCCAAAGCCTATAGCCTTAACCGGTTTTTTACCTGTAAACCAATTAAATACATCAATATTATGTACATGCTGTTCTACAATATGATCTCCGGATAACCAGGTCCAGTTCACCCAGTCACGGATCATCCATTCCATATTGGTCCAGTTCTTTTCTTTATTACGGAACCATAATTGTGATTGGTTCCAGTATACGTTTCCGGACACGACCTCACCGATCAATCCGCTTTGTACCTGTTTGTAGCTTTCGATATATGATCTTTTGTGATGACGTTGTGTTCCTGTAATCACACATAATCCCTGGCTTACCGCTTTTTTCGAAGAAGCAATGATAGAACGGGCACCTACGGGATCTACAGCAACCGGTTTTTCAAGGAAAGCATGCTTTCCGGCATCTACGGCAGCTTTAAAATGAACGGGACGAAAATTAGGGGGAGTCGCAATCAATACCACATCCACACCGGCATCTATGACTTTCTGATAATTATCAAAACCGGTAAAACATTTGTCATCAGGAATTTCCTGATTGAATTTTTCTTTAAGATGCCTACGGCAGTCCTGTACCCTGTCTGCAAATACGTCACCTAAAGCAACGACAGAAACATTCGGCGCAGCATTCAGGAAATCGGAAGCAGCTCCTTTTCCTCTTCCGCCACAACCGATCAAACCTGCCTTTAAATGGGCTCCGTCTTTTGCCTTATCGGGCAAAGATGAAGGAATATTCCATTCTGCTTGCGGTAATAAAGGGATCAATGCGGGTTCTTTGGTTCCTCCGCCGCATGAAGTAAGCAATGTGCCAGCTCCTAGTGTACCAGCAGCTCCTACCAATGCAGCACTTGATAAGAAATCTCTTCTGTTTAAAGAATTTTTGCTCATGATATTTGTTTGTTTATTAAATTGAAATTGGTTATTATTTACTGATGATCGTACTATCCGGTTCACAGACCACGCGGAAGCCAATCCCCTTGATATCCGAATACCACCAGATACTTTTGGGTTGTTGCGGGTCGGTTTTCAACCATTCTTCGGTTTGCGTAACGCCACGTACCGCAGCACGTACATCTGCAGCATCATCGGCATAGTTACCTCCACGGACCACATATTCAGTACCTTCTTCCGGTCCCTTCGGGTTGGTTACTGAAAGCCCTGTCTGTGTATACGCATCAGGAGCATACCAGTCCGAACAATACTCGAGAACATTGCCCAGCATGTTCTTCAACCCGAACGGATTTTCTTTGACCTTAAAGGGCTCCTGCGTTTTCATATCGCTGTTCAGGGCATAGATGACAAATCTATTGATCATTGTGGTATCCGGGCTGGATATCTTCCTCCACCATCCCTGGGAGGTAAATTTCTTGGGCGCTCCTTCAAAGAAATAAGGAGTTTCCGTACCGCCACGTGCTGCATATTCCCATTCAGCCTCGGTGGGTAAGCGGTATTTTTTACCGGTTACTCCGGATAACCACTGGCAATATATTTCAGCTGAATAATGTGTCATGGTGATAGCTGGGCGCGCTCCGCCGCCCCATCCCTGTTCTGGATTACCGAATGGCGGTGTAGGGCCGCTTATCGCATCAGGCGTCATGGCCTCCCTGTTTCTTTCTTTCATCACTTCAGGAGGAATACGTCCTTCGGACGCAGTCGCTATGTGAAATGACCAGTATTCATTCCAGGTCACTTCTACTTTCCCCATGAAAAACGGATCCACCGTTACTTCCCTGACAGGACCTTCATCGTCCCGGCGGTATTTTTCTTTTTCCGGACTACCCATTTTGTAGGTTCCTCCTGGAATGGCCACCATATCAAAAGAAACAGCTGTTCCGGGTATCTGCTCGGTAAAATCTTCAAACTCTTCTACCGTGGTAGGTTCTGTAAATTTTTCACCATCAGCAAAAGACACAGTAGGAATAATGTCCAGTTTTGCATGGCTGTAGTTGGGATCGTAATGCCCCACAGCCAAATGGCAACTGATACACTGCAGGTTTAATTTCTTCTCATTTTCTTCATAATACAAATGGGCAGTTCCCCCATCGTCCGAAAGTCCTTTTGGAAAGAGATTAACATGACACTCTTTACAGGACTCGTTATATACGATATTTACCGCATACTCCAACTGGCTTTTCTGCTCCCAGTTAAAATCCGCACTGTCCTTTGTCCAGTATGCCCACAGGTCATGTAATCCTGTACGGGCTTTTTCCTTAAAATGATTGAATGATCCTTTGGGCGGTAAATGGCAATCGACACAATGTACCCTCACTCCGGATTCATTATTATAATGTGTGGATAGTTTCCAACTGTCATAAACATGAGTATGCACATGGCAACTTTCGCAGTATTCATCAGTGCTGGTATAATACATCATTTTGTTGCTGAACAAAACGACAATAACTCCTAAAAGCCCACCTATGAAAAAAATAAACCATGGGCGTTTCTTAAAGAACTTTCCGATTTTCGACATAATTAATCGAATGAAATACAGTTAAATAGATTAAACAAAAGAATACTTTTCTCTAAATATGCAAAATTTTGTTAAAGATACGGTTTTTATACCACATGTATCACGTAAACGGCTCATTTCGACCTGTTAAAAAAAGTTAAACCACATAATGGGTTATCTACTAAATAAATACATAATGAGGTGAAATTCTAAAATCCATGGTTTGGGGAGAAAGTTAGAAAGTTAGAAAGTTAAATTATATAAAAATTTGTTTTAATCTTTCCTTTCACTTACTTTGGTACGGATTAATATAACTAATAATGAGGAGTTTGATTTGTCTTAATAATAAAAAGAACATATGAAGTATAGCCTGATTTTCATTTCTTTTATCATTGTTATGTTATGGGGCTGTCGTTCTCATGCCGGACCGGAGGGATATTTTGTCCGCCCCTGCGAATTTATCTGTGATTATCCGTTCAACGACACTACTAAATGGGCTATTACCTGTCGCGTCTGGGGATTGCTGAAATATTACCATCCGAATGTGACGGCCGGTAAGCTGGATTGGGATAAAGTGTTACTGGACAGAATGGTCGATATTAATTATTCTTCTACACCGGAAATGGTCAATGTCGAACTCGCGAAAATGCTGGTGGCGGCCGGAGAATATACAGGTAAAAAAGACAATGACTGGAATGACTCCCTGAACATGAATATGAACTTATGCTGGCTGGATAACTCGTTTTTGGATAAAACACTCATCAATGAGTTGAAAAAGATCGCTTCACTAACCGTAAAATTTCCGGCTTATTACCGCATAGATTATGAAAATCCAATGCTGCCAAATGAAAAAGGGTATAAGGTAGACATTAATACTTCATATAAGCATCGTTTATTGTCTCTTTTCAGATATTGGAATGTAATTTACTATTTTTTTCCCCACAAATATCTAATGGATCAATCGTGGGACAAAACATTAACCATGTCTATTTTCCCATTTATCCATGCTGCTGACATACAATCCTATCAGATTGCATTTCTAAAATTGGCTGCTGCTCTTAATGATGGGCATGGTTATATTAGTTTTGCTAATTATTATCGCGCTGAAGCTCTTAATACTATTGAAATGATAGATGGACAAACGGTTATAACAGTTGATGCCGGAGGATTGTTACCTGGGGATATTATCGATGTTATCCAAGGGAGGAATATAAATCATATCCGCGACAGTCTGTCGGTTTTGATTCCGGCTTCAACGCAGCTTAATAAGGAGTTTCGGATAAACAGCTATGTAGCTGAAATAATTTTCTTTAATAAACCGGATATTGTTATCTCCAGAAATGGACAACCCATTAAAATTCAGATGCCGTTTGTTGATTTTGAAAAACAGAAGCCGGGTTTATACAGATGGATTTCCGATGATATTGCCTATGTTGATTTCTCCGTATTAACAAAACAGGGAATTGATTCGGTTTTTCACGCACTGTCCAATGTTACATGTATTATTTTTGACATACGGAAGGGTGTGGATCAGAGCTATGATGCGGAGCTATTTGGTGGTTACTTGTCCAACAAAAATACCCGTTTATTCCCAACAGTACTTCCTCATCCGGAACATCCGGGGGCCTTCGTTTTAATTGATGACTTTCAGGCATCCTCTAAAGATACCAGAGGTCGTCGCCTTTACAAAGGAAAAATTGTTTATCTGATAGATGAAAATACGCAAAGTGCTACAGAAACTGTAGCGTTCGTTGGCCGTACCAATTATCAGGCCATTTTGATTGGCCGACCTACATCAGGCGCATTAGGACGTGTTACGTGGATACCTCTCCCTGGAAATCAAAGAGCAGCATTTTCTAACTTTGGTCTTTTCTCTCTTGACGGAACAGAATTCCAACGGAAAGGTATTATTCCGGACATTGAGGTCTACCCTACCATGGAATCCGTCAGGGAAGGGAAAGACGAGATCTTAGAGGCAGCAATTGAATATTTGAATACTCAATAATTCCTTAAAATTTACCATTCAATAGACATCATTCGTCGGACAATTCATATTGTTCGTCGATTTTTTATTGTTTGCCACTGACTGGTGTGGCATTTTTGTATAAAATCGTTCGTTATACAAAGCAATAAAATAAATCAAACCAGATATATTTTAATATTCACAAGAAAAATATGATCATTTCCTTCAATAAAGGCATAGAATTTGTATTGCACCGTACATTAGCAAGGAAAATTTCAACATATACAATTACAACAAACGTAGCATTATGCATAATGCACACACAAATAAACACAAGTAAAAATCCTGGTCAGGAAATTTATTATCATAAAAATCTAAAAAAACGAGAAAACTTTTTTTGTTTTCTGAGTTTTCTATCTATTTTTGCATCCGTAATTATTCATAAATTAAGGATGAGTAAAGAGCGTATCATAGAAGGAGCCAAAGAATTATTCAGACTATCCGGTCTTAAGAGCACTACCATGGATGATATCGCCAAGCATATCGGAATGTCAAAGCGGACCATATATGAAAACTTTAAAGACAAAGAAGAAATATTGGTGGCCTGCCTGGATCAGGTTTATTGGGAGAATAGACGGTTTTCCGAAAAGGTTTTCGCCGAATCCGACAATGTGATCGAGGCAACGGTGATACTGCTCAGAAAAGGGGCGGAACAGGCAAGGAAACAACGGTATATGATCATCGAGGACATCAAAAAATATTATCCTGAAGTATATCAGAATATTTTGCTCTCCCAGCAGGATGACAAACAAAAGGAAATGGAAGCGTTAGTGGAACAGGGAATGAAGGAAGGTGTATTCAGGGAAGACCTGAATCCTGAAATCATCGCCTATTTTTTCGCCCAACAAGCTGAAGGAATTGCAATAAATGATCAGAAATTAGATGGCTATTCATTATTAGAAGTGTTCAAAAACATGGTTCTTTCATTCATCAGAGGTATATGTACGCCAAAGGGATTAAAAATAATTAATCAATTAACAAAATAAGTCATGGAAACAGGATTTTTAAACAGGCATTTCAGTAACTGGATATTCCGGTTAGGCGCTGAAAAATGTCATTTCGGTATATTTTTAAAATGTGGTCGGTAAATGCCATCTACTTTAGCGGCGCGGAATGGAGAATAATTAAACAATAAAGTAGTGTCATTTTCCGAATCTATTAACCCAATAGTAAACAAGTAATAAATATCATATCAAATGAAAATCAGATTTAAACAAATTATCTGTTGTATTGTCGGAATTAGCATAAGCATAGCGACTTATGCACAAACACCGCAGGAAAACCAGGAACCCCTGAGCCTTACATTGAAGGAAGCTCAGGAGCATGCTTTACAACACAACAAAACTGTTTGGAACGCCGGGCTTTCTGTTTCCGAAGCACAAAAAAAGGTTTGGGAGACAATTTCATCCGGATTGCCACAGTTGAGTGCGACTTTGGATTATCAGAACATGATGGGATTTAAAATGAGTTTGTTTGGACAATCCATCCCATTAGAACCGACCAGTACTTTTCAGGCTTCCGTAACACAATTACTTTTTAGCGGAAGTTATTGGATCGGTATCAAAATGTCGCGGATCGGAGAACAGGTTTCAGAAACGATGCGGCTACAAAGTGAGCTGGATATCAAACAACAAATCCGGAGTGCATACCTGAGTGTGTTGATCGCATCAGAAAACAAGGAAATCCTTCAGAAAAGCCTGACTGATATAGAAACGCTGGCCAAAAGCACGGAAGATATGGTAAAAGTTGGAGTGGCCGAGCAAACAGATGCCGACCAGCTAAAAGTACAGGTAGCCTCTGTAATGAATAACATCAAAGCTGTAGAGAGAGCTACTGAACTAGCATATAACCTCTTAAGATTTCACTTGGGAGTAAGTATGGATACTGAGGTCATTCTACAGGAAACATTGGATGACCTGATGAATGAAAATACGGTAAATGATGTATTGGGAACCAAATTTGATATGGACGCTAATTTAAATATGATGTTACTTGATCAACAATTGGAACTGGCCAATAAGCAGGTATTGCTGGAACAGGCATCCTGCCTACCGACAGTATCTATGTTCTACAATTATACATACAAACTGAAAGCATCTACATTTGATATGGCACCTGCAAATATTATCGGTTTACAAGCCAATATCCCGATTTTCGCATCAGGACAACGCCACTCGAAAATACAGCAGGCCAAAATAAAAATGGAGACCGCACAAAACAACAAAGATCTGCTGGCAGACCAGCTTTTAATGCAGGAAAAACAACTCCGGTTTAATTTAAATAATGCCATTGAAACGTATAGTGTCCAGAAAGAGGCGATGAATGTATCACAACGTGTACTGGAAAGTATTACAAGGAAATACCAGCAAGGAGTTGCGTCCAGTATGGATGTAACCACTGCCAATACCAGTTTGCTACAAGCACAGGGTAATTATATTTCGGCAATGAATGATGTGATATCAGCCCAGACAGAGCTTGAAAAACTTCTTAATACCTTATAAGCATGACAAGGAAGATCAAAAAAATGAAAACAATAGTAAAAAACATAAAAAACAATAATAAAATGAAAGCATTTAGCAGTATATTAATGGTAATGGTTGTTTTCCTGTCTGCTTGCGGTGGCAATAAAGAACAGGTTCAGACTGAAGATGCAGAAAGCGCCAAAGCCCGGGTGAAGGTTCAAAAAGTAACAGAACAACCTGTTGAACAACTAGTTGAATTAACAGGAACCGTACAGGCATTCAAAAGCAACGATATAGCCACTACCGTACCGGGCCGTATAGATAAAATATATGTTGAAGTAGGTGACCGGGTACGTAAAGGCCAGACATTGGTTGAAATGGATAGAACGAATTATATCCAGGCAAAGATCCAATTGCAGAATGCAGAAAAGGAACTGGCACGTGTCGACACGCTTTACCGTTTGGGAAGTGCTACACAACAACAATTCGATCAATTGACCTCCCAGGTGGAAGTGGCTCGTGAAGCATTAGCCAATCTGGAAGAGAACACCATATTGACTTCACCCATTGACGGTGTTGTAACAGCCCGTAACTTTGACCCGAGAAATATCTATGGAGGTGCGCCTGCAATTCTGAATGTAATGCAGATAACCCCGGTGAAGATCCAGGTAAGTATATCCGAAACATATTTCCCTTCGGTAAAAACAGGTATGGAAGTGAAAATCAAATTGGATGTTTACCCCGGTCGTGAATTTGACGGGAAAATAACATTGATCTATCCGACGATCGACCAACAGACCCGTACATTCATTTCAGAAATCAGTATTCCCAACAATGATATGGCAATACGCCCGGGAATGTTTGCCCGTGTAACACTCAATTTTGGTACCATGAACCATGTGGTGGTTCCTGATATGGCTGTAATAAAACAAATGGGTACGAATGCCAAATTCGTCTATGTGGTGGAAAACGGTATAGCACACCAGAAAAGAGTTGAGTTAGGCCGTCGTGACGGTAATTCATACGAGTTGTTGTCGGGTGTTGATAACAATGCTACGGTGATTGTTGCCGGACAAGCAAAATTACTTGACGGAACCCCTGTCACGATTCAGGAATAAAATTCGACCGACACGCTAACCTGATAGAAAATAAATCTTGTGTCGTGAATATTCAAACACATTATGAATCATAAATAATTAACGATGAAAATATACGAAGTAGCAGTAAAAAAACCCGTCAGTACCATACTTATTTTTATCGGTATTGTCTTGTTCGGGCTTTTTTCCCTTAGCAAGCTGTCTATCGACTTATATCCTGAGATAGAAACCAATACCATACTTGTATTTACCACTTATTCAGGAGCCAGCGCCGAGGATATCGAGACCAATGTAACCCGTGTGCTGGAGGATGCTTTGAATACCGTCAGCGATCTGAAGACCATCTCTTCTACTTCCCGGGACAATATGTCGATGATCACCATTGAGTTTACCTGGGGAACGGACATTGATGTAGCAACCAATGATGTGCGGGATAAGCTGGACATGATCAAGCAGTATTTACCTGATGATGCGGAAAGTCCTATTATTTTCAAGTTCAGTACGGATATGATCCCTGTGATGATCCTTTCCGCAACGGCAAAAGAAAGTACCGATGCATTATATAAAATACTGGACGACCGTGTATCCAACCCGTTGAACCGTATCAACGGCGTAGGTACAGTATCCGTAACCGGAGCGCCTAAACGGGAAGTACATGTGAATGTAGATCCCCAGAAACTGGAAGCGTATAACCTCACCGTAGAGCAAATAGGGGGCATTATTGCAGCAGAAAACCTGATTATGCCCGCAGGTACTTTCGATATAGGTTCCAATACCTATTCGTTACGTATCGATGGCGAGTTTGATGTCAGCGATGAAATGAAAAGATTGGTGGTAGGCTCATACAACGGACAGAATATTTATATGACGGATGTGGCCGTAGTGAAAGATACCCTGGAGGAAAGAGCCCAGGAAAGCTATACCAACGGAATCCGTTCAGCTACTATCATTATCCAGAAACAATCAGGGGCTAACACGGTGGATATTGCTAAAAAAGTAACCGCAGCCTTACCTGCTTTGCAAAAAGACCTGCCTGCCGACGTTGAGTTAAGCGTTATCATGGATACATCCGAATTTATAGTGGATAGTATCAACAGTTTAACGGAAACAGTCATATTGGCCGGTATTTTTGTAATGGTCGTAGTATTATTTTTCCTTGGCCGTTGGAGGGCAACCATTATTATTATCCTGACTATCCCGATCTCATTGGTAGCATCGTTTGTTTACCTGATGGTTTCCGGGAATACGATCAATATTATATCGCTGAGTTCACTAACAATCGCCATAGGTATGGTGGTGGACGATGCCATTGTGGTGCTTGAGAATATCACCACGCATCTTGAACGGGGTAGTAAACCGCGTGAAGCAGCTATTTATGGTACCAATGAAGTAGGGGTAGCCGTTATGGCATCAACGCTAACTATTATCGCCGTGTTCCTGCCGTTTACCATGGTATCGGGGCTGGCCGGTATTATGTTCCAGCAGCTGGGCTGGATGGTAACGATCATCATCACCATGTCTGTGATCTGTGCCTTGACGCTGACACCTATGTTATCGGCTTACATGCTGAAAGGACAGAGTAAGGAGCAGAAGGAAAGTAAAATATATGCACCTATCAGAAAGATGTTGGACGGATTGGATAACTGGTACGCAGGAATATTGAACTGGGCTGTTCGCCATAGATTGGTAGTTGTTTTAGGTGCTGTTGCCATTTTTGTATCCAGCTTGTTCCTGCTAAGTCGCGTAGGATCCGAATTTATTCCGGAATCAGATAACGGGCAAATCACAGCTACGATTGAGTTACCCATCGGTACCCGTGTAGAATTTGCCAAGGAAGCTGCCGCAAAAATTCAAAATAAGTTCAGCAATGATTTTCCCGAAATCGAGGCAATGACCTATACTGTTGGGCAAGCATCATCCGATAACACTTTTGCTGCGATGCAGGATAACGGTACCCATATCATTACGATGCGTATGAGGTTCGGTAATGCCAGCGACAGGGACCGGAGTATCTTCGAGATGGCAGAACAGATGCGACTATATCTGGAAACATTGCCGGAACTGGTCAAGTACCAGATATCAACAGCCGGAGGTAGCGGGTTCGATAATGCCGTGGATATCGAAATATATGGTTACGATTTTGAAACGACGGATAAATTAGCTGCCGAGATCAAGGAAAAAACAGCCAATGTCCCGGGATTCCGCGACATAAGAATCAGCCGCGAAGAATATCGGCCGGAATACCAGATCGATTTCGATCGTGAAAAGTTAGCCTTATACGGATTGAATATGTCCACTGTTTCTTCCTTTGTCCGTAACAGGATCAACGGGTTAACCGCATCTCAATTCCGCGAAGATGGAGAAGAGTATGACATTATCGTTCGTTACGATGAGAAATTCCGCCAGTCAATAGAAGATATTGAAAACATTATGGTATACAACAATCTGGGACAGGGACTCCGCGTCCGTGAACTGGGAATGGTTGTAGAACGGTTCTCTCCTCCGAGTATCGAGCGTGAAAACCGTGAACGTGTGGTTAAAGTCTCAGGATCCATCTATGATGCTGCATTGAGTGATGTAGTTGCAGGGATCAATGCCGAATTGGCACAGATCACTATTCCCGATGGAATCGGCGTAAATATAGGCGGTACCTGGGAAGACCAGCAGGAATCATTCGGTGACCTGGGTACACTTTTGGTTTTGGTAATCGTATTGGTATATATTGTAATGGCTTCACAATTCGAATCCTTCAAAAGCCCGTTCATCATCATGTTATCGCTGCCGTTTGCTTTTACAGGGGTATTCCTCGCCTTATGGTTGACCAATACCACCCTGAATATGCTTTCGATGATCGGCGCCATCATGTTGGTGGGTATCGTAGTAAAGAACGGTATCGTATTGATCGACTATATCAACCTCAACAGGGAACGTGGAACCGGCTTGATCCCGGCTGTTGTTGCCGGGGGTAAATCCAGGTTACGCCCTGTATTGATGACCACCATGACCACCATATTGGGTATGCTCCCCATGGCATTGAAATTAGGTGAAGGTTCCGAAATGTGGCAACCGATGGGTATAGCCATCATCGGCGGGTTGACGATTTCAACCATACTGACGTTGATCGTTGTTCCTGTGGTATACACTATCTTCGGTGCCGGTGATATCAAGAAAGAACGTAAACGTTTTGCCGCTGAATTGAAAGAAATGAACCTGGAAGAAGAACAATAAACTTGATTTCTCCAGTCCTGATCAGGACTGGAGAAACCTTGTCTTATGTTTTAGTAATACAATATATTTAAAATAACTCATCAATGAAAGCAATTTTTTTATCATATAACCAAGCACATACAAATCAGGTGCAGATCCTTTTGGATCGCTACAATATACGGGGCTTTACACGTTGGAACACTGTTGCCGGACGCGGCAGCAATGACGGAGAACCTCATTACGGAAACCATGCCTGGCCTGGCCTGAATACGGCCATACTTGCAATTACCGAGGACCAGAAAGTCGCTCCTTTCCTGGAAGCGCTCCGTAAACTGGATGAAAGCGCCGAACAACAAGGATTAAGGGCTTTTGTATGGACGGTTGACGAACAACAGATGTAAAACCGGAACTATACCATAAAATCAGTAAATAAAGGTTCTATATTGACCATTAAAATAATTGAGATGAAAAAGACAATTCTATATACAATGATCGCCTGTTTAATGCTTGTTTCTTCAGGATACACATCTTTTGCCCAAGATGTTAAAGTAGGATTAAGGGGTGGTGTCAATTTCCCCACTATTACTTCCGGAGGTACTAAGAGTCCTGCAAGTGATGGATACTCATCCAGAACGGCATTTGGTACGGGCATTTTTACCGAAATTCAATTTAAAAAATCATTCTCCTTGCGCTGGGGTGTGGAATACAGCGGACAAGGAGGAAAAAAGAACGGAATGCAGGCTTTCCCTACTTCCCGTATGATGACGGAAATGATCTCAGGAATGGGAATGGGAGCTGACGAAAATGTTATCGGTATGTTAATGGGACTGCCCCTCCCCCAGTATTATTATGCAGATGTAAAGAATACGGTTAAATTCGACTATGTTATGATCCCTATTCTGGCACAGTATACACTCCATCTGGGTAACTCACCATGGAGTGTTTATATCAATGCCGGCCCTTATGTATCTTTTCTTGTAAACGGGGAACAGGCATCCAAAGGAACCAGTAGCCTGTATGCCGATGCAAACGGACAAACATTAATGTGGAATTTACTGGATGCACAAACACAGCAACAGATTTCTACCGCTTTACCCGATTTTGCAAATACGCTTCAAAATTCCGTCCCGTTTGGAGATACCAATATCACCGGAGAGATGAAAAGTACCAATTTTGGGGTTACCGGAAATATCGGTATTAAATACGAATGCGGACGAAACTCATTCTTCGTTGAAGGAGGTGGGAATTACGGATTCCTTACCATACAGCAGAACAGCCAGAATGGCACCAACCGGTTATGTGCCATATCTGTGATGGCTGGATATGCTTTTTCCATGTTTTAGGGGTTAGGGTTAATTATATTCATTGATGCGGGCTCCAACCGGGGTCCGCATTTTTTATTGTTCTTTCTTAAAAAAATATAAAATGAAAAGGCCGGATCAAATAAAACCCCTATATTTGAAGAAGTGTTTCTTAATTTCAATAACAGATATCAATGAATACAAACAGACGTAATTTCATCAAAACTACCGCCATAGCAGCGGGCATGATGGGAGTCGGTTCAATGTCCGATGTGATGGCTGCTCCTGCTAAAAAAAACAAAAAAGTATCGCTCAACATCTCGTTTCAGGAAGGAATAGCTCCCGGTAAAGACCTGAATGAAAAACTTGACTACATGGAAAAATTAGGCATTGTCGGTTTTGAACCCGGAGGCCGTGGTTTATCCAAAAGAATCAATGAAATACAACAGGCATTAAGGGGCCGTAACATTAAAGTAAGTGCTATTTGTGCAGGTTTCTCGGGCTGGCTGATCGCAGAAGATGCTGCCAAGCGAAAAGAATGTATGGATACCTCCAAAGAAATTATGGCCGCCGGCGGAGAACTGGGATCGGTAGGAATGATCCTTGTTCCTGGATTTAACGGGCAACAGCCTTCTTTACAAATGCCTAAAGCTCGTGAAGTGTTGATGGAACAACTCAAAGAATTAGGTGAATTTGCGGTAAAACATAATACAAGCCTGATACTTGAGCCGCTGAACCGGAAAGAAGCCTGGTTTCTGCGCCTGGTAGCCGATGCGGCAGCCATGTGTAAAGACTCCGGTAGCCCTGGCATCACCTGTCTTGGTGACTTCTGGCACATGACCTGGGAAGAGACCAGCGATTACGGAGCATTGATGTCCGGAGGAAAATACCTGAGCCACATGCATATTGCCAGTCGTGGAAATCGGAAAATGCCGGGTGAAGACGGTGACGTAGATAATTACGTAGACGGATTTAAGGCATTAAAAGAATTGAATTACCAGGGCTATGTAAGCTTCGAATGTGGGACTAACGGAAAACGTGAAGAAACTGTACCTGCAGCCGTGAACCTCCTGAGGGAACAATGGAAAAAAGCCTGATAGCTTAACGCAAATCTAATAAGGCAATCCTGCCTTACAAAAGAAGACAGGATTGCCTTTCGCACAATCATACATCAACCAATCAAAACTTTAAGATCATGAAGAGAAAACTAAGAATGGGAATGGTAGGAGGTGGCAGCGATGCCTTTATCGGAGCTATCCACCGTATGGCTGCTTTTATAGACAACCAGATTGAACTGGTATGCGGCTGTTTCAGCATAGATCCGGACATATCCCTGTCTTCGGGACGTTCTTATTACCTTCCCGATAACCGTATTTATAAGACATACCAGGAGATGTTCGAAAATGAAGTGAAGTTACCGGAAAATGAACGCATGGATTTTGTGACCATCGTAACGCCCAACCTCTTTCATTTCGAACCGGCCATGATGGCCCTTGAACAAGGCTTTCACGTAGTACTCGACAAGCCTATGACGTTCAGCCTGGAGCAGGCTCATCAATTAAAGGACAAAGTAAACGAAACCGGTCTTACATTGGCGCTGACCCATGTCTATTCGGGCTACCCTGCCGTAAAAGAAGCCAAAGCACGCATCGCACGCGGTGATTTCGGACAAATCCGCAAGGTATATGTTGAATATCCCCAGGGATGGTTATCCTCGCGGATTGAACTGGAAGGCGGAAATAATGCCGGATGGCGTACCGACCCGAAACGTTCCGGAAAAGCCGGCGCTATGGGTGATATAGGCACACATGCATGGCATCTGGCGGAATATATTACCGGACTAAAAGTAACCGAGCTCTGTGCAGAGATCAAGGCTTTTGCCCCCGGCCGGCCGATCGATGATGATGGTGCAGCGCTCCTGCGTTATGAAAACGGAGCTACAGGGGTACTGATCGCGTCCCAGATAGTTGCCGGCGAAGCCAATCCTTTCGCCATCCGCGTATATGGTGAAAAAGGCGGTATAGAATGGAAGCAGATGGATCCCAATATCCTATGGCTAAAATGGACCAACCGACCGACGGAAAAGATAGATATCGGCAACAACGGACCATTATCCCCCGTTGCATTATACAATACACGCACACCTGCAGGGCATCCTGAAGGATTCATCGAAGCCTTTGCCAATATATACCGTAACTTTGCCTATACGGTACAGGCTAAAATGACAGGAGAACAACCGAAAACGGAATGGCTGGATTTTCCAAATGTAGAAGACGGTCTACGGGGAATGCAGTTTATCGAAACAGTTGTTACGGCAGGTTACGATGACAGCCGTAAATGGGTAAAATGGATTGAATAAATAAGCACCCAGTGCTATTTATTATAACCTTAAGCTACACTGATCATGTTGATTACGATAAGAAAGCATATCATTAATTGTTTTATATTACTTAAAAACCGATCATTTTCAATTATAAATTTTTAATTATTATGGCAAGACCGGTTACCATATTTACAGGACAATGGGCAGACCTCGACTTCGAGGTTGTCTGCCAGAAAGCAAAAGCCATGGGTTATGACGGCCTCGAGCTGGCATGTTGGGGAAATCATTTCGAAGTGGATAAGGCTGATGATGCTTATTGCAAAAACCGCAGGGAAATCATGGAAGGATACGGACTGCAATTATTTTCAGTATCCACCCATCTGTTGAGTCAATGTGTGTGCGATCCCATCGATGAACGGCACAAATCCATAGCTCCCGATTATGTATGGGGCGACGGGGATCCGGAAGGTGTGCGGCAACGGGCTGCAGAAGAGATGATCCGTACGGCACAGGCTGCCCACCGGTTGGGAGTAAAAGTTGTCAATGGTTTTACAGGTAGCTCCATCTGGCACCTGGCCTATTCCTTTCCCGCCGTTCCTGAATCAATGATCGACCGCGGATATGAAGACTTTGCACA
This sequence comes from Bacteroidales bacterium, assembly GCA_031275285.1. Taxonomy (NCBI): domain Bacteria; kingdom Pseudomonadati; phylum Bacteroidota; class Bacteroidia; order Bacteroidales; species Bacteroidales bacterium. The sequence continues at coordinate 16,636 of JAISOY010000177.1, forward strand.
GCGATGGACGCCAATCTTTGATGAATTCCAGAAACTCAGCATGCGTTATGCCCTCGAGGTACATCCTACCGAGATTGCATTCGATATCGCTTCGGCAGAAAGAGCGCTAAAAGCAGTGAATTACCATCCGGCCTTCGGATTTAATTACGACCCCAGTCATTTCGGATATCAGGGAGTGGATTATGTCAATTTTATCTACAAATTTGCCGACCGTATTTTCCACGTGCACATGAAGGACGTGGGCTGGAGTTCCAAACCGATGGAAGCCGGAATCTTCGGAGGGCATCTGCCGTTCGGCGATCGTCGCCGTTATTGGGATTTCCGTAGTGTCGGCCGTGGTGATATTGATTTCGAAGAAATTATCCGTGCCTTAAACAGGATCAATTACAACGGCCCTCTCTCCATTGAATGGGAAGACAGCGGAATGGACCGTGAACATGGGGCTGCAGAATCATGCGAATATGTGAAAGGAATTGATTTCACACCATCTGATATAGCTTTTGATTCGGCTTTCGATAAGGAAAATCAATAGAGACGTTATCCTGTTAAAAGTAAAAAAGCTGCCAATGGCAGCTTTTTTACTTTTAACAGGATAAGACTTGTTTTATTTCACCATTTTCCTGAACTATGAAATATTTTAATAGTATGCAAAATATGTTTAGATGATCCGATATAAAGATTTAGTAAGATTCAAATGATCCTTGTCTGGATCCCGGGGAAGTACTTTTCTTTTTCCCTCCCATCGTATTGAACCGGTATGATAAAGATACCAATACATAACTGGTCAGTAGGTTAGATTCCCTGTCTTCAATATAATTTGCCGTCACATTCCGTGATATGCTCAGTCTTTGCTGCAAAATGTCCGTCCATTCCACTGCAACGGAGGCCTTATTCCCTTTCAGGAAACGCTTGCTGATACTTCCGTTCCAAATCACCTCGTCTTTATTGTATCCGGAAGACAATCCCCTGGTTGCCCGGTAATCGATATTCGAATTAACACCGATGTTCCACCTGAACCTTAGCTGGGTATTGTATGACACGCCAAAATTAGTATTTTCCTGGCTCTTCCGCCCCTCTAAAGTATTGTCGGTTTTGGAAAACCTGACATTGGCTCGCAATTGTCCGTAGTACCATGCCTTGTTGTAGCTCATACTGATATTTTCAGAAAGCCCCAGTGTCCCTGAAATATTCCGCTGGCTCTGTTTCTTCACGGTCAGATAGCCTATCCTGTTATTGTAACTTACCCTTGTGTTCGTATTGAACTTGAATCTTTTGCTGCTGCCAATCGGAATATTGT